>JAISHU010000064.1 GCA_031262385.1 Mediterranea sp. (in: CFB group bacteria) | reverse complement strand
AACACGAATATTATCTGATAATATTATCAAAAGTGATTTTGATAATCAAGAAGATAGCATAGGTATGGAGGGGTTGCTTTGGATAATATTTTACTTGTGATAAGAATAGTTATCGCAAGTTGCGATAAATACAGTGAGGACATTGACCTCGTTCAAATCAATGCCGAACCAATCAATCCTATACTGAAACGAATTAGAGAACGTCTATCTTTCCTTGGCACCAAGCGAATAGTCAAGCAACATATCCATAACAACACGGTCATTTACCGCTTTGATTCGGAGATGCAGCCCATCATCAATATGCGCTTGAAGATAGAAATCAACACCCGTGAGCATCTGAATATATTAGGTTCAAAGGAGATACCGTATGCAGTAAAGAATTCGTGGTTTACCGGTGATTGCTTGATTACCAGTTATGAACTGGAAGAATTATTGGGAACGAAGCTGCGGGCATTGTACCAGCGTAAGAAAGGACGTGACCTGTTCGATATTTATTGGGCGTTGACACATGCCGATATGGATACGGAGGAAGTTATCCGATGTTACAAGGCTTATATGGGACATTCGGTTGAGAAGCCGCCAACACAGAAGCAGTTTCTTGCGAATATGATAGAGAAGATGGCGGATAATGAGTTTACTGCCGACATTAATCTCGTACTGAAGCAAGGAGTGGAGTTTGATGTTGAGGAGGCGTGGGAGATGCTAAAGGAAAGATTAATTGAACGCATATAGCATAATATGAGGAAGACATAAAGTATAGAGACGGCATTGGTACTTTAGATAAAAAAGTCACATCTCCCCTTCTCCACCTCCAACAACAACCCATGCATCGCCCTTCCTCCGGCATAGCCCACGAAGTTTTTGTTTGCACCCAGCACCCGGTGACAAGGAACAAAGATAGAAACCGGATTGACATGGAGCGCATTTCCCACGGCACGAACAGCCTTGGGACGATGAATGGCTGCGGCAAGCTCTTGATAAGAAGTCACTTCGCCGTAAGCAACCGACTGCAAAGCCTGCCACACGCTTCGTTGGAAATCGGTGCCAACCAATAATAACGGCAAGTCGAAAGCGGTTCGCTCTCCCGCAAAATATTCGTCCAACATGCGAGCTGCCTTGCGAGTTACTTCCGACGGATTCTCTTCAAAGAACGCATACAGTCCCCTTTGCAGCTTCCAATCCATAGACCTGCGGCGGCTTGGCAGGTTCCAGTCGCACAAACACAGCTTGTCCTCGAAAGAGCCAAGCAACAACTCACCGTACGGCAGCGGATAGTGTTGTAAACGAATGATATTCCCGATACTCATAACAGAAAAGGCATTAAAAACAGGGTTATTACGCAGCTTATTTTGCAAAGATGCGTGTTTTTGAGGGTTCAAAGCAACATAATTCACACTTTTCCTTGCCAACTCACATAAACTTATATACATTTGTCAAATCATAGTAAGCAAAATCATTTTTAACGTAAACCAATATGTTCAACTCTTATGGCAACATTTTTCGCCTGACCAGCTACGGAGAGTCGCATGGCAAAGGCATTGGCGGCGTTATTGACGGCTACCCGGCGGGTATTCGTATTGATATGGATTTTATACAATCCGAACTGAACCGCAGACGCCCCGGTCAGTCGCGCATTACTACGGCAAGGAACGAGTCCGACACCGTGGAATTTCTCTCGGGAATCTTTGAAGGACGCTCTACCGGTGCCCCCATAGGTTTTATTGTGTGGAACCAAAATCAGCAACCCTTAGATTATGACAAGCTGCGCTACGTCTATCGCCCGTCGCACGCCGACTATGTGTACCAAACCAAATATGGCGTGCGCGATTACCGGGGCGGAGGACGTTCGTCGGCACGCGAAACCATTGCACGTGTGGTAGGCGGGGCGTTGGCAAAACAAGCGTTGCGCCAATTAGGCATACGCATCACGGCATATACGTCGCAGGTGGGACACATACGCCTCGAAGAAGAGTACACCGCCTACGACCTCAGCCATATAGACGATAATCCCGTACGCTGTCCCGACCCCGCAAAGGCAGCCGAAATGGAAGAATATATCTGGAAGATTAAAGGGGAAGGCGATACCATTGGCGGCGTGGTGACATGCGTCGTCACAGGATGCCCCATAGGACTGGGACAACCGGTGTTCGGCAAACTACAGTCGGCACTTGCCGCAGGCATGCTCAGTATCAATGCCGCCAAAGCATTCGAATACGGCAACGGATTCAAAGGACTCAAACAGAAAGGTTCCGAACAAAACGATGTGTTCTACAACAACAACGGACACATCGAAACACGTAGTAACTACTCCGGAGGCATTCAAGGAGGTATCAGCAACGGACAGGACATCTACTTCCGCGTCGCCTTTAAGCCCGTGGCAACCGTACTCATGGAACAACATACCGTTAACATGGACGGGAAAGACACCACCCTGAAAGCACGCGGACGCCACGACCCCTGCGTATTGCCGCGCGCCGTCCCCATCGTGGAAGCCATGGCAGCCATGACACTGCTGGACTTCTATTTGATAGATAGGATGACACAACTTTAAAAAAAATACTCAAACCTATGTCCAACCTACAAACTTACATTACCGATCACGAAAGTGAAATGCTGAACGACTTGTTCAGCTTGTTACGAATCCCCAGCATCAGCGCGAAACCCGAGCATCATGCCGATATGACAGCCTGTGCCGAACGGTGGCGCGAACTGCTGCTGCAAGCCGGCGTCGACCATGCCGAAGTGATGCCGTCGGAAGGAAATCCGGTGGTGTATGCACACAAGCTGGTAGACCCGTCGGCAAAAACCGTATTGGTGTATGCACACTACGACGTAATGCCTGCCGAACCGCTGGAACTTTGGAAAAGCAGCCCGTTTGAACCCGAAGTACGCGACGGCTACATCTGGGCACGCGGCGCCGACGACGATAAAGGGCAGGCATTCATACAAGTCAAAGCATTCGAATATCTGGTAAAGAACGGACTGCTTACCAGCAACGTCAAGTTTATCTTCGAGGGCGAAGAAGAGATTGGTTCACCCAGCTTGGAAGCCTTTTGCCAAACCCACAAAGAGATGTTGAAAGCCGATGTGATACTGGTATCGGATACCAGCATGCTCGGTGCCGACCTGCCGTCGCTCACCGTCGGCTTGCGCGGACTGGCTTACTGGGAGATAGAGGTAACGGGACCCAACCGCGACTTACATTCGGGGCACTTCGGCGGAGCGGTAGCCAACCCTGTCAACGAACTGTGTAAACTCATTGCACAGATAGTGGACGGCGACGGGCGCATCACCGTACCCGGCTTCTACGACAAAGTAGAGGAAATCTCGGAGACCGAACGCCGGATGATAGCCGACATTCCTTTCGACGAAGCAAAATACAAAGCTGCCATCGGCGTAAAAGCATTGACCGGCGAACGCGGCTACCATACGCTGGAACGCAACAGTTGCCGTCCGTCGTTCGATGTGTGCGGCATTTGGGGCGGATATACCGGCGAGGGTTCCAAAACCGTACTCCCATCGAAAGCCACCGCTAAGGTATCGTGCCGGTTGGTACCTCACCAAGATCATCACGAGATATCGCAACTCTTTGCCGACTACATCCTACAAATAGCCCCCGACACCGTACAGGTAAAAGTAACCCCCATGCACGGCGGACAAGGCTACGTGTGTCCCATTACGCATCCTGCTTATATCGCAGCCGAAAAAGGGTTCGAGAAAGCATTCGGCAAACGCCCGCTCGCCGTACGTCGCGGCGGAAGCATCCCCATTATTGCCACCTTTGAGCAAGTGCTGGGCATCAAAACCGTACTGATGGGCTTCGGTTTGGAATCCGATGCCATACATTCGCCCAACGAGAACTTCTCGCTGGACATCTTCCGCAAAGGCATCGAAGCTGTAGTGGAGTTCTACAAGAATTATTAGACGCTGTTACAGCGCCTCCCGTATCCGCACCAAACGGGTTAACAACCCTTCGAGCAGATCGAGTTTAAGCATATTGGCCCCGTCGCTCTTGGCAGTGGCGGGGTCTTCGTGTGTTTCGATGAAGAGTCCGTCCACACCTACCGCCACGGCTGCACGGGCAATGGTTTCGATCATGCGCGGCATGCCGCCTGTTACGCCGCCCGTTTGATTGGGCAGTTGCAACGAATGGGTCACATCCATCACCACGGGAAAGCCAAACTCCTGCATCGCCGGAATGCTGCGGAAGTCCACCACCAAGTCCTGATAGCCAAAGGTGGTACCCCGTTCGGTAAGCATCACGCGGTTGTTGCCCGCTTCCACCACTTTATCGGCAGCAAAGCGCATGGCTTGGGGCGACAGAAACTGTCCCTTCTTAATGTTGACCGTCTTACCCGTTTGAGCTGCCGCCACCAGCAAATCGGTTTGCCGGCACAAGAACGCAGGTATCTGCAACACATCGACATACTCGGCAGCCATCGCCGCCTCTTCGTGCGAGTGTATGTCGGTTACCGTGGGTATGTGAAACGTTTCGTGCACTTTGCGCAACACACGCAACGCCTTCTCGTCGCCAATGCCGGTAAACGAATCGCTGCGCGACCGGTTGGCTTTACGGTAAGACCCTTTAAACGTATAAGCAATGCCCAGACGTTGGGTAATCTCTAACACACGCTCGGCGATGCGCATCGCCATGGCTTCGCCTTCTATGACACAAGGTCCCGCCAGCAAAAAGAGCGGTTGGGTGGATAAGTGGGTATTCATAATAATTGTTTGATATGCTAAGTTGAATTATGCGGGAATAATCAGCGAGACAGCTTCGTGCATCACACCTACCTCAAGCGGGAAATGGCGGTCGAGTAATCTGCCGTCCAAGTCGACCGAGGCTCCTTGTGCACGCAACACCTTTACGGCTTTGGTGCGAAAAGCCTTCACTACTTTGTGGTTGAGGATGCGTCCCCGGATGAGCAGCCATAAACCCGACCACAGTTGCATCAGTTCGGGGCGATAGATAACCGAGACATCGAGCCACCCGTTGTAAGGTACGGCACTGGGTACCTGTCCGTAACCCGCAGCATTGCCGATGCAGACGGTCATAATGCGTCCGCGGATATGTTCGTCGTTAATCTTGAGATGCATGCGATGCTGCTTGCGCAAGAAAATCACCGAAAGCAGTGCCATGAAGTACGAAAGGAACTTCACTCCCCAAAAGCGTTTGCATTGGTCGGTGATTTCCACCACACGTGCCCCCAGTCCCACGTTTATGGCATTGAGGAAGTATCGTGTAAGGTGTCGGTGCCCGTCGTAGTAGCGGCAAGTACCCACATCGATGCGCATGCGGCGACCGTTGCGGATGCAGTCTACGGCTTCGCGATACTCGGTACTGATGTCCCAGTATTGTGCAAAGTCGTTGCCGATACCGTTGGGGATGATACCGATAGCTATTTCTTCTTTATTATCAGCTTTTGAGTTCATAATGCCGTTGATAGCGTCGTTCAATGCTCCGTCACCACCCACGATGACAATGGTGCGGTAACCGTTGTCGGCGAGCAAACCCGCCAATCGTTCCACCGAGCCAAAGCCTTCGGATTGCACGTAGTCATAATCAATGCCAAGGCTATCCATGTAGGATTTGATTTCTTTCCAGCGTTTTTGCACCTTGCGGGTGCCTGCCTTGGGGTTATAGATAAGTCCCCATTTGTCGATAGTATGATTCATAGTGAGTATGAGTTTTTAAGTTTATGAGATTTTGAGGTTATGAGTTAGGAACTCAAAAGATCAAAAACCAACCTAATCTTTTCTTCGTCGTCAAGCGTTGCATCTATCCAGTGTATATCAAAGCCACGCCGTTGCTGCATACCTCGAAACCAAGTCATTTGCCGTTTGCCAAACTGATGAATGGCTATCTCTAACTGTTTCACCATATCATCGTACGAAAGTTCGCCCAGCAGATGCAGTGTCAGGTATTTATATTCCAATCCGTAATGTATCAAAGCCTGCGGCGACACACCTTGTGCCAACAATCCTCTTACTTCGTCGAGCATACCTTCGTCCAAACGTTCGTACAACCGGCGGGTGATGCGTTCGCGCCGCATTTCGCGACTAAGCTCCATGCCGATGTTCAAACTGCGCAACGGTCGTTCGCTTTGTGTGCGACTGCGTAGTTGGTATCCACTCAATACGGCTTCGATATAAAGACCTGTACCTCCACATAAAACGGGTGTACATTGTTTTTGTTCAATGGAATGATAGGCTTTGTGGAAATCCTGCTGATACTGATACAGATTATAACGCGTACCCGCAGGCACAATGTCTATCAGGTGATAAGGCACCTGTCGGTCTTCTATCCGGTAGTCCGCCAAATCTTTGCCGGTGCCTATATCCATACCTATATACACCTGACGCGAATCGGCGCTGATAATTTCGGTATGCAGACGGTCGGCAAGCCGTGTTGCCACGCGGGTTTTACCGGAAGCCGTAGGGCCGAGAACGGTAATCAGGTCGTAAGGAATCTTTGTCATCAGGGAATATGTTTCAGGGTAATCAATGTTATTTCGGGGTTGGCACCCAAACGGAAAGGCAATCCTATGTAACCGATGCCGGTATTGACGTACAAGTCTTGCCCGTCGTGCGTGTAAAGTCCCCGCCATTGCGGATACATCCATTCGGCGGGCGAATGTCCGAAGAGCACCAATTGCATGGCATGCGTATGTCCCGACAGCGTAAGGCGAATATCGGTATCGGGCACTACTTCGCGTAGCCAATGCGTGGGATTGTGTGTCATTAAAATGCCGAACATACCCGCCGTATTCGCCGTGGCACGGGGCAAGTCGGCATGTTGTCCGAAGGGAGGCTCGCCGTCGTTTTCCACACCAATCAAAGCGATACTGTCGCCCCTATGGTGCAAAACAACGTGACTGTTATTGAGCAAAGTCCAGTGCATTTGTGCCTGACGTTGCAGCAAGCCGGTAAAGTTTTCCATCTGTTCTTCTTCGCTACGCCAACGGTAATAGGTGCCGTAGTCGTGATTGCCCAACACGGAATAGACACCGTCGGTGGCGTGCAGACGCGAGAGTTCGTCCGTAAAGGCATCGAGTTCGCGGCTCCGCTGGTTCACCAAGTCGCCGGTAAATAGAATCAGGTCGGGCTTCAGTTTGTTTACCCGCTCCACCATGCGCTGCACAAAGCGAAGGTCGCCCGCCCGACTACCTATGTGTATGTCCGACAATTGCACGATGCGATAACCGTCGAAGCCTGCCGGCACATCGGCACGGGCATACTCCAGCGGTTTTACCACGATGTGATTCACACCGAAGGTTGCGCCGTAGGCTATGGAACTCAGGCTGACAACGGCAAGTACGAAAGCCGTCACGGTAAAAGGCTTGCGCCGCAAGTGCAACAGCTTCCGAACGGGGAAGAACAACAGCGTCAACAACGTAAACAGCAGCTTAGGCAAGATACCTGCCAACAAGCAAACCGAAAGTACGCCGATAACGCGTGCATGATGCGCCAACGTATTGGCGTTGAGTTTATAGAGTAGCACCGCCAACGCTATGCTAAGAAGTACGGAGGGGAGAAAGTGAAGCAGCCTCAACAAAAGCGAACGGGTTTGAGGACGAACATAATAACGGTATATGTATATATCGGGCAGCCATAGAAACAGCAACAATATAGCCAGTGGAACAGGATGCATCATCATATACTTTGGTTTAATTTATTCGTTATTTCGGTTATAAAATACTTTTTTTCCGAGAGGCAAAGGTAGCGAGTTTTTTCGTAAACTATTAATATTCCCTTACAAATGGTACACCACGTTACTTTTTCCTTTATATTTGCGCGTCTATATTAATAAGCAAATGAGAAGAAAAGCTCTATATATGTGCCGACTATTGGTGTGGTTGGCGTTGTTATCGTTTACCGTTAGCTGTTCAAGCTCGGATGATGTAGTCTATATCTTCACGGGAAAAACATGGAAGCTGACTTTCATTGCCAACGAAGGCAGTACCCAGCAAGTGGACTACTGGGGTAACCAATCTTGGGACAACAGCATGAACCTGTTGAAGCAACCCGACAATTTCACCATCACTTTTACGGGAGCCGAAATGCCCGACGAAAGCACGCAAGGCACCTTTAAGGCTCGCGGAGCGGCTTCAACCCCCGAAGGCAAGTGGACAGTTGCCGCCGGCAGTCGAAACCTGACGATGAGTAGCAGCACCGGCACCGCCGAAACCGATGTCCTTGCCAAAGCATTTGTCAATGCACTGCAACATACCGTGTACTACTCGGGCGACAGCAACAATCTCTATATCTATTTTAAAGAAGGACAATGGACAAGATACCTTGCTCTATATCCGGTTAAATAAAAATCATAGCATCATGACTCCCATAGAAACTCACACCCCCACAGACAAACAGCAGCAGTTAGACCGCCGCTATATGCGAATGGCCGCCATATGGGCAGAGAACTCTTATTGCCGACGCCGACAAGTAGGAGTACTCATTGTAAAAAACCAAATGATTATCTCGGACGGTTACAACGGCACACCCTCCGGATTTGAGAATATTTGCGAAGACGAAAACGGTCTGACCAAACCTTACGTGCTACATGCCGAAGCCAATGCAATCACCAAGATAGCACGCTCGGGCAACAGCAGCGAAGGAGCCACTATGTATGTCACCGCATCGCCTTGCATCGAATGTGCCAAGCTTATCATTCAAGCCGGCATCCGGCGAGTGGTCTACTCCGAGAAATACCGCATCGAAGACGGCATCTCGCTGCTGGAAAGAGCCGGCGTAACGGTAGACTACATCCATATTTCTTAAAGAACTACGCGTACATTATATATACTAATACGATAATTATTACTCATGGACAAACCCACTAACAGACTTCGATACATCCCGCTCGCCGTTATCACCGGCTTACTGGCAGGTATTTTAATAGGCTCGTTTTACAGCCGGCACATGGTTGGATACACGCTGGGCATCATCAATGCGTCGACCGACAAACTGAGTGCCTTACTGAATGTGATTAACCAACAGTATGTCGACACGGTTAATATCTCCTCTTTGGTAGAAAAGGCTATGCCGCAGATATTGGGCGAACTCGACCCGCACTCGGTCTACATCCCCGCACAAAACTTAGAGGCGGTGAACTCCGAACTCGAAGGAAGCTTCAGCGGAATAGGCATTCAGTTTACCATCCAGCAAGATACCATACACGTCAATCAAGTGGTAGCCGGAGGTCCGTCGGAAAAGGTGGGACTGATGGCAGGCGACCGCATCGTAACCGTTGACGACAGCCTCTTTGTGGGTCCTACCCTTACCAACGAACGTGCCCTGCGCACCCTGAAAGGACCACGCGGCACTACGGTAAAACTGGGCATCCGCCGCGCCACCGAGAAAGAACTGCTGCACTTCGACATCATCAGAGGCGACATTCCCCAACACACGGTCGACGCCGCCTATATGCTGCCCGGCGACTTCGGCTACATCTTACTGAATAAGTTCGGCCGTACGTCGCATGCCGAACTACTGAGTGCCATAGCGCAAATGCGTCATCAAGGATACAAAGGACTTATCATCGACTTGCGGGGCAACAGCGGCGGATACATGGAAGCCGCCGTACGCATGGTCAACGAATTTCTCCCGCAAGGACAACTCATTGTGTATGCGCAAGGCGTGCATTATCCCCGCACCGAAGAATATGCCAACGGCATGGGCAGCTGTCAGGACATTCCGTTGGTGGTGCTCACCGACGAAAGCTCGGCTTCGGCAAGCGAAATATTTGCAGGCGCCATTCAAGACAACGACCGCGGCACCATTGTCGGCTTGCGTTCGTTCGGCAAAGGATTGGTACAGCAACCTATCGACTTCAGCGACGGGTCGGCTATCCGCCTCACCATTGCACGCTACTATACACCTTCGGGACGTTGCATTCAGCGTCCGTACAAGAACGGAAAAGATGCCGACTACGAAATGGACTGGCTGAACCGCTACGAACACGGTGAATACTTCCATCAAGACAGCATCAAGCTGGACAAAGCACAACAATACACCACCCGCTTGGGACGCCCCGTGTATGGCGGAGGAGGTATTATGCCCGACATCTTTGTACCGCAAGACACTATCGGCGTGTCGTCGTACCTCATGGAAGTACGCCAAAGAGGTATCGTGTTACAGTTCTGTTTCCAATATGGCGACCGCAACCGCGCCCTCCTCAAAGAGGTGGAAGACGAAGACGCCATGGTAACCTATCTGCGTAAACAAAACATCGTGGAACAGTTTGTAAGGTATGCCGAACAAAAAGGCGTGAAACGCCGCAACATCCTCATCCAAAAGTCGTACCGACTGCTGGAACGCAATCTGATAGCCAACATTATCTACAACATCTTGGGACAACAACCCTACGTGAAATACATCAACCAAGACGATGCTACGGTAAAAAGAGCCATTGAGGTACTGAAACAGGGAAAGGCTTTTCCCACCCCACCCGCTAATGTAGCTCAAGCAACGGCATCGGAAATGGAAGAATAACAGAACTATGAACAACCAAAAATGTGAAATAAGAAAAAGCATCGGCTTGCTTAAACTACAAAATGAAGCAAGGAGGGATGATATGTCCACCGTCATTTTGGCGAAGCTTGAAGCGCACCCGCTCTTCAGCCGCGCCCAAGTGGTGGCACTGTACTATCCCCTACCCGATGAAGTCGACACCGCCGGCTTTGTGGAACGCTGGAGCCAAAAGAAAAAGATTTTGCTCCCCTCCGTCACCTCCAACTTCGAAATTACACTCAGGATGTACAAACCCGGAGGATTAGTAAAAGGAGCTTTCGGCATAGAAGAACCTACGGGAATACCCGTCACCGACTACGACAGCATCGACCTGATAGTTGTACCCGGCGTGGCATTCGACAAGAAAGGAAACCGATTGGGACGAGGCAAAGGAATGTACGACAAACTGTTGAAAAACATCAAAGCACCCAAACTGGGTATTTGCTTCCCCTACCAACTACTGAACGAAGTGCCCGGCGAACCGCACGACATCCCTATGGACGAGGTTATCACTATCGAATAACAATATCCGTAATCACGGTAGCCCCCACGTGCGCATTGAGGTTGCGAACAATCAACTCGCGCCCCATTAGCAGCTCTTGCCGCAAAGCTGCCGAGGTGACGTGTACATGCAGCACCTGATTTTTTATAAAGAGGTCGCGCGTGTAAGTGGCGATGCTACTCCCCATTACTTCCTCCCATGCGTTGATGAGCCGCTGCTCGTTGAGCGGAGACTCCAAACTTTCTTGCCGCAAGAAGGTGCGTATCAGTTCGCCGATAGGTTTGGCATCTTTGCGCTTCATACAGCACCTCCCACTCCTGCGGTAACACTTCCTTGTTCCACATTAAAGATGCGGTAATCGTCGCCTCCCACCCGGCGGAGAATATCATCCAGATGTTCGCGGTTGGTATCGGTGATAAATATCTGTCCGAAGCGGTCGCCCGCAACCAACTTCACAATCTGCTCGGTGCGCAAAGCATCCAGTTTATCGAAAATATCATCCAGCAGCAACAGCGGCACACGCCCTTGCGCAGTGCGTTTCAAGAAATCGAATTGCGCCAGCTTCAACGCCACCAAGTAGGTTTTGTTTTGTCCCTGCGACCCTTCGCGACGCATGGGGTAACCGCCCAGTTGCATCACCAAGTCGTCTTTGTGAATTCCCCGCAAGGTATGCCCCACCAACCGGTCGCGCTCGCGTCCCCGGCGGAACTGTTCCAAAAGATTTCCTTCGCGCGCGTGCGAATCATAATATAAGGTAACCTGTTCGCGGTCTTGCGAGATAAAAGAGTAAAACGACTGAAAGATAGGAACCAGTTCTTCGATAAACGCAGCCCGCTTGCGATAGATTACCTCGCCCGCCGCAGTCATCATCTCCTCCCACAATTCAAACATGTCGTCGCCCGCGGGCACCGCATCTTTAAGCAAGGCATTGCGCTGCAGCAACGCTTTGTTATAACGTATCAACGCCTGCAAGTACTCTTTGTCGTATTGCGAGATCACCACATCCATCAGTCGGCGACGCTCTTCGCTGCCACCGCCTATCAAGTCGGAATCGGCAGGCGACACCATAACCAACGGCAGAAAGCCAATGTGGTCGGACAGACGCGTGTATTCCTTTTTATTACGTTTAAACTGTTTCTTCCGTCCCCGCTTCAAGCCACAGTATATTTCGTCTTCCGTGCCGTCGGGTGCCGTAAAAAAACCCTGAATCACAAAGAAGTCGTGTGCATGCCCGATGTTTTGGGAATCGACGGGATTGCCGGCACTCTTGCAAAACGACAAGTAGTAAATAGCATCCAACAGATTGGTTTTACCCATGCCGTTCGAGCCGAGAAAACAGTTCAACTTAGGTGAGAACGTCAGCTCCACCTGATCCAGATTTTTATATTGTAATATGGATATGCGATTCAGAATCATATCAACAGCGTGTAAGTATCAATTAGTGAATTCTTAGTTATTCCTCGCAAAAGTAACGAGTTTTTCCCGCTTCGACGAAAAAAGATAGCTTCAAATTTCGCAGATAGACACAAATCATCTATTTTTGCGCCTCAAATGTAATAACGAAATCAAACAAAATCAGCTATAAAAATGGTAGAACATAAAAAAGCCAACGAAGGCATGAATGTAGGAGAAGCAGTTACGCAATCCGAAGAGTTTCTCATTAAAAACAAAAAAACAATCGTTGCAGTCATTGCAGTGATCATTGTAGTGATTGCCGGCATGGTGATGTATCACAACTTCTATGCCCAACCGCGCGAAGAAAAAGCACAAGTAGCCCTCTTCCCCGGAGAGAATTACTTCCGCGACGGACAATACGAATATGTATTGAATGGCGACAGCATCGGATTTGAAGGATTGTTAAAGATGACCGACCAATACAGCGGCACCAAAGCCGGCAAATTGGCAAAAGCCTACATCGGTCTGTCGTACGAACAACTGGGAAAGAACCAAGAAGCCATCGATGCGCTCAACAGCTTTAACGGCAAAGACCTGCTGGTTGCACCCGCCCTGCAAGGAGCTATCGGCAACTGCTATGCCCGTTTGGGTGAGCTTGACAAAGCCACTTCGCACCTGCTCAAAGCTGCTACCGGAGCCGACAGCGATGCTATCAGCCCCATCTTCCTGATGCAAGCCGGACAAATCTTTGAAACACAAGGTAAGTATGACGATGCTATCAAAGCCTATACCCAAGTAAAGGATAAGTATTTCCGTTCGTATCAGGCAATGGACATCGACAAATACATAGAAAGAGCTACCCTCTTGAAGAAATAAATGGCAAGACGCCTTTGCGCGGATTATCATCCTCAATAAAGAATGGCAGAATGAAAGCAGGCGTCCGCCGTAAGTTTTCACTCTCCCATTCTTTTCACTTTTATACGTAATTAATACATTATTCCTATGTCTACCGAATTTTATACCGACGACGTAAGTTATATCCCTACCGGCAATGTAAAAGAGAAACGCATCGCCGTGGTGGTTTCCGAATGGAACGAAGCCATTACAGGTGCACTTTGCGAAGGAGCCGTTAACAGACTCATAGCACACGGTGTGCCCCAAACCCATATCGACCGATACGACGTACCCGGCAGTTTTGAACTGATATTTGCTGCCGGCAATCTGGTGAAGCGCAACACTTACGACGCTATCATTGTATTGGGCTGCGTCATCCGCGGCGAGACTCCCCACTTCGACTACGTTTGTCAAGGTGTGACCCAAGGCATTGCCGAACTAAACGCACAAGGCACCACGCCCGTTATCTTCGGTTTGCTCACCACCGACAATCTGGAACAAGCAGAGTCGAGAGCCGGCGGAAAGCTGGGCAACAAAGGCACCGAATGTGCCACCGACGCCATAAAAATGATAGATTTTGTTTGTAGTTTCCAAAAATAGACCTATCTTTGCAACCGCAAACGAGGAACGAACACACAGGAAACCCCTCAGGAGCAATGGGCAAATA
Source organism: Mediterranea sp. (in: CFB group bacteria) (assembly GCA_031262385.1). Lineage (GTDB taxonomy): Bacteria > Bacteroidota > Bacteroidia > Bacteroidales > Bacteroidaceae > Bacteroides. Next base: position 3,709 of record JAISHU010000064.1, on the reverse strand, counting down.
CCAGAGTGGCCAAATGGGGCAGACTGTAAATCTGCTGGCTTACGCCTTCGGTGGTTCGAATCCATCTTTGCCCACAATGTTTAACAATGCGGAAGTAGCTCAGTTGATAGAGCATTAGCCTTCCAAGCTGAGGGTCGCGGGTTTGAGCCCCGTCTTCCGCTCTCCAAGAAACCCCTGACAATTTGATTGTCGGGGGTTTTTGATTTGAAAAGGGGAAGGAAATAAAAATACGCTTACTAATTCCGTTCTATCAAGTTTCTCGTGCCGCAACGAACCAACCAACTTATCGCAGGCAATTACTCTTTTACAAGTTGCCATTTAGTCATAAACAATTCTGTATCAATAATATATTATTTTTATACCGTACACTTTTTACCGTCCGCCCAACGTCGGACGACCATCCGACGTTGGTTGTACGACCGTACGACGTTGGGCGGACGGTCGTACGACGTTGGGCGGACGGTAAAAAGTGTACGGTGCAAAAACAATATCTTGCTGTTACAAAGTTACTTGTGACAGAGTGACAACTTCCGGAAGAATGGTTGCCTGCGATAAATTGGTTGGTTTTCTTGTAGTAGTTCTGGTAATAAACTGCGCATGTAAGCACATAGTAAAACGGCTTTTTAACGTAGTAATTCCCGTGTAATACAAAATAATGGGATAAGACTCCTTTTCGAAGAACTTCTGTTTGTTAAACTTGCTCCGCATTTCGGTGGTGGAATAGATAAGTTCGTCGTTATTTGAACTCTTCGTCGCTGTTCAGTATCTTGGAAGTGGGGTCTTCGGCGGTTTGTGCATCGCTGAAGGTTTCGCTGCCCGTACCTATTTCCATAGGTATCTGTTCGTCGTGCAAACGTTGTGCTTCGAGGATAGCATTCTCTTCGTCCAACTTTGCCGTGTAACGACTTACGCTGAGTATCATTCCGATGTAGGCACAATTGATAAAGATAGAAGTTCCGCCCTTGCTAACCAGCGGAAGCGGTTGCCCGGTAACCGGTGCCAAACCTACCGCCACCATCATATTGAACAGTGCTTGCGTAACCAGCAGCAACGCAATGCCAATCACCAAAAAAGCGGGGAACGTGCGGTCGCATTTTCTGGCTATTCGTCCCGCTCGTACTAACAGCCAAATGTATAGTAGTACCACTCCCCCCGCGGGAAGCAGTCCCAACTCTTCGATGATAATGGCGTAGATAAAGTCCGAAAATGCCAAACTCAAGAAGTCGCGCTGTACGGAGTTTCCCGGTCCTTTGCCCAACACATTGCTGGTAGCTACGGCAATACGGGCATGGGCTACCTGCGCATTTTTATCGGAAATCTTAAACTCGGCAGCCGAGGCAGGCGTATCGTCTTGGAAGAAACGTTCGATGCGTGCCGTCCATGTATCAAACCGGTGCAGGAAAGGTATATCGGAGTTTTTGGTAAGTATCAGAAAAGAGACGCCCAAAATGGCTAAACCTACGATGCTTCCGCCCAGCAACAGCAGTTTCTTGGCAGCCACGCGCCCAATGAACATCATCAGAAAGACTACGCCAAAAAGCAATGCCGCCGTAGAGAAATTCTCCGGAAATATCAATCCGCACACCACCAAAGTTATCCACAGGATGTACTTGAAAGCTTGCGAAGTGGCTCCCTTTTCGTTTTGATTTTTGGAGAGTATAAAAGCCGTAGCGATGATAACCGCCATTTTAGCCAGTTCGGAAGGTTGGAACGACAAACCCATGAACGACATGAAACGTGCCGCGCCTCCCACACGGTCGCCGGTGATGAAACCCATTAGCGTGACGAAGCCCAGCAAGAAAACAGACAATGGCAGCAGAAACACGGGAAACACCTGAAACCATTTGTAGGAAATGTTGTGCACCAGCACCACGATGACTACGCCGATAGAGAGCAGAATGATGTGTTGGGTAATGGGTGCCCAGTGGTCGCCGCTTTTATAGGTAAGCGATGCCGAAGCGCTGAAAACCTCTACCACGGAGATAAGACACAGAAACAAAAAGATAATCCAGATGCCTTTGTCGCCTTTAAATATGTTACGCAGCAAATCCATGTTACAGTTCCCTTACATATTTCTTGAATTGGTCGCCGCGGTCTTCGTAGTTCTTAAAAAGGTCGAACGAGGCGCAACAAGGACTTAGCAGCACGGTCTCGCCCCTCTTTGCCAAGCGGTAGGCAGCTTCTACAGCATCTTTCATACCGGTGTTAACCTCTGCGCAGGGAAGTCCCATAGGGTCGAAGAAACGATGCAGTTTCCGGTTGTCGACACCCAAGAACACCAGTGCCGCACATTTTTCGCGCACCAGCGACTCTATTTCGGTATAGTCGTTTCCCTTGTCGGTACCTCCCAATATGAGTACTACCTTGGTGCGCATGCTTTGCAGGGCATACCAGCACGAGTTGACGTTGGTAGCTTTAGAGTCGTTGATGAAAGTAACGCCCCGTACGGTAGCCACACGTTCCAGTCGGTGTGGTACTCCCTTGAAGTCCGACAGCGCCTGACGTATGCACTCTTTACGGATGCCCGCCAAGTTTGCCGATATGCCTGCCGCCAGTGAATTGTAGAGGTTGTGCGTGCCGTGCAGCGCCAGTTCCTCTTGCTCCATATTGAAGGCGATAGGCGTATTGATTACAATCTCGTCGTCGGCAGCATAAGCAATGGCATCTTCTTCTTTTACGGCAGAGAACGGATAGAGATGTGCCTGCAAGCCATGCTTTTCCAGTTCGTGTCGGATGATAGGGTCGTCGTTCCAGAAGATGAAAGCATCGTCGGAGGTTTGGTTCTGCGTGATGCGGAACTTAGCATCTACGTACTTCTGCATATCGTGGTCGTAGCGATCCATGTGGTCGGGCGTGATGTTGAGCAACACGGCGATGTTGGCACGAAACTCATACATGTCGTCCAGTTGAAACGAACTGAGTTCGATGACATAATAGTCGTGATATTCGGTTGCAACCTGTAAAGCCAAGCTGTTGCCGATGTTTCCGGCAAGTCCCACATTCAGTCCGGCACTTTTAAAGATGTGATAGATCAGCGAGGTGGTAGTGGTTTTGCCGTTGGAGCCGGTGATACAAATCATTTTGGCATCGGTATATCGTCCGGCAAACTCTATCTCGGAGATAATGGGAGTACCTTGTTCCCGAAGTTTCACTATCAGGGGGGCATCGTTGGGGATGCCGGGGCTTTTAATGACTTCGTCGGCATTCAAAATCAATTCGGGGGTGTGATGTCCCTCTTCCCATGCAATGCGATATTGGTCGAGTTGTTCTTTATACTTATCTTTAATTGCGGAGGTGTCCGACACAAAGGTGTCGAAACCTTTCATCTTGGCAAGAACCGCGGCTCCTGCGCCGCTTTCGCCTGCACCAAGTATAACTATTCTTTTCATAACTTACCTTATCTTCAACGTTATAATAGTGATAGCCGCCAGCACAATGGTCACAATCCAAAAGCGGACGGTGATTTTTGCTTCGTGAAACAGGCGGTCGGGTTTGGTAAACTTCACCGTGCTGCCGGCTTCTACCAACGACAGCGAGGTGCGGAAATGGTCGTGAATGGGCGTCCGCTTAAAAAGTCGTTGCTTTACGCCTTTGCGCTTCCCTGCCTTGTAGTAGGCACGTTGCAGAATGACGGACAGATTTTCTACCAGAAATACTCCGCATAGAATGGGGATAAGCAACTCTTTGTGAATGATAATGGCAAACACGG
>JAISHU010000002.1 GCA_031262385.1 Mediterranea sp. (in: CFB group bacteria) | reverse complement strand
GTTTGGATGCCAGAAAATCGCGTTAAACTATGTGAAAAATATCCCTTATCGCACAATGTAACAGCAAGATAGGTGCGTTAAATCCTTACAAATAAAAAGTGCGTTCAGCGCGAAAAAAACATCCCGTAGGAAGTGATATTTGTCAATCACGTGAATTAGAATTGCCAATCACGTGAATTACGAACGCCAATCACGTGATTGGCTACGCTAACTTACCGAGTTAGCGTGATAACTCAGTAAGTTAGCGCCATAAATCACCGAGATAATGAGTTTAATCTGCCGAGATAATCAGTTATTTCGGCACCTCCGTCACAGAATTCCCCTATTTGGCGCATAAAAACGGTGAGTAAAACTCGTTGTTTGCCTGCTGAGCACGCTTTTTCTTGGAAAGAAGAATTGCGCAGAAGGGCAAAATTGCGACACTTTGCTATAAAACAGACCATATTACTATCAAAATGATGCCGCCATTCCGCTTAAAAATCATCATTTTTGATGCAATTGACTTGTTGCAATGCAAATAAAAGTCGTATTTTTGTTCTTTATTAACCTATAAATCATTTCGGTATGAATAAGAAAGTAGTTATAGCGTTATATGCGGCATCTGTGCTTATCATCATTCTGTTGACGATTGATAACTGGGTGAACGAGGAATACGGGAAAGTTTTTGTCGCCTGTTTCTTGTGTGTATGTGGTGCCATTGGTCTGTATCGTGGCATCAAGACAAAGGTATTTGAGTAGTATCTCGCCGCATCAATCTCAAATAAGAGCCTCCGAAGCAAATAAAACCGCAAAATGTTTGCACGTTACAAGAGGAAGCACTATCTTTGCACCGCTTTTGAGGGAACACCTATTATTGGACTATGGTGTAATGGTAGCACAACAGGTTTTGGTTCTGTTTGCCCAGGTTCGAATCCTGGTAGTCCAACAAAAGTTCACTGAATGATGAGAACCTACTAAAATCTACGATTTTAGTAGGTTCTTTTTATTTTATATTTACCTTTGTGCCTATTCACTATCCCTTTGTCGTATGCAATTGAACAAGGAGACGCTCCGTTTCATTCGGGAACACCACACAGATGATGTCCGTTCGCTGGCTTTAAAAGCCTCTGTCCCTGCCGGTGTAAACCTGCGGGTAGCATTGACGCAAATAGCAGGACAGCAAGCGGCGGCACGCAAATTGCCGATGTGGTACCGCACCGAAGGCATCATCTACCCACCCCATTTGTCGTTGGAACAATGCTCGTCGCAACCTACGGCACACTACAAAGCCAACCTCGTCAGCAAACTTTCTAACAGAGTCGCATTTACCGACCTCACCGGAGGCTTCGGCATAGACTGCGCTCTCCTTGCTTCGCTATATACCAAAGCCGTTTATGTGGAAAGAGATGCGCAACTCTGCCGGATAGCCGCGCACAACTTCCCGCTGCTGGGAGTGCCGCACATCAACGTGGTAAACAACGATGCCTTGCTCTACCTGACAACCATGAAGACGGTCGACCTGATCTTTATTGACCCCGCCCGTCGCGACGGACACGGCGGCAAGGTGGTGAGCGTAAGCGACTGCGAACCCGATGTGTCGCAACTGCTGCCTTTACTGCTGGACAAAGCTACCCATACACTGATAAAACTCTCGCCGATGCTCGACCTCTCGCTGGCTTTGCAGGCTTTGCCCAATACGCAAGAGGTACACATTGTTTCGGTAAACAACGAATGCAAAGAGTTGCTCCTGCTGGTAGGACAAGAGCCGCCCGCTCCCGAGAACATTCCTATCTATTGCACCGATTTGCCCCACGGAGCATCTTTTGTCTTTACCCGCAAAGAAGAGCAAACCGCAACGTGCGAGTACGCCGCCGCACCGGGCAATTATCTCTACGAACCCAATGCTTCGGTAATGAAAGGCGGTGCCTTCCGCTCCGTCGCATATATATATAAGGTGAAGAAGTTGCACCCCAACAGTCATCTTTACACTTCGGACGAACCGGTGCCGCACTTTCCCGGTCGCAGTTTCAAAATCACCGACTGTTGCGGGTGGAACAAGAAAGAACTGAAAGAGATGTTGGGCGAACTGAAACAGGCGAACCTTGCCGTACGCAACTTTCCCGCATCGGTGGCGGAACTGCGCAAGCGACTGAAAATCACCGACGGAGGCGACGTATATCTGTTTGCCACCACACTGAACGACGGACAAAAAATATTACTTAAAACTATAAAATCTATATCTGTATGAAACAAAAACTTTATGCTTTCGCAGGAGCAGGACTCCTTTGCATGGCACTCTTAGCGTGCTCCGGACAACCTGCCTACAAAGACACGACACTTAGTGCCGACGAACGTGCAGCCGACTTGGTGAGCCGGCTTACCCTCGACGAGAAGGTATCGCTGATGCAATACAATTCGCCGGCTATCCCCCGACTGGGAATCAAAGCGTACAACTGGTGGAACGAAGCCTTGCACGGCGTGGCTCGCTCGGGACTTGCCACCGTCTTCCCGCAGGCTATCGGCATGGGAGCTTCGTTCGACGAAGCGCTGCTTTACGACGTCTTCACGGCTGTGTCCGACGAAGCACGCGCCAAATCGACCGAATATGGTAAGGCGGGCGGATTGAAACAATACCAAGGACTGACCTTCTGGACACCCAACATCAACATTTTCCGCGACCCTCGCTGGGGACGCGGACAAGAAACCTACGGCGAAGACCCGTACCTCACCGGACAAATGGGCATGGCGGTTGTCAGCGGACTGCAAGGCGTGGAGAGCGCCGACGGTTACGACAAACTGCACGCTTGCGCCAAACACTTTGCCGTACATTCGGGACCGGAATGGAACCGACACAGCTTTGATGCCGCCAACATCGCACCCCGCGATTTGTGGGAAACCTACCTGCCCGCCTTCAAAGACCTTGTGACTAAAGCAAAAGTAAAAGAGGTCATGTGCGCCTACAACAGTTTCGAAGGTGAACCGTGCTGCGACAGCAATCGACTATTGATGCAGATACTCCGCGACGAATGGGGCTTCGACGGCATCGTAACGTCGGACTGTTGGGCTATTGCCGATTTCTATCAGAAAGGACATCACGAAGCCTACCCCGACTCGGCATCGGCTTCGGCGGCAGCCGTGCTTAGCGGCACCGACATAGAGTGCGGCAACAGCTACCAATCGCTACCCGAAGCTGTTGCGGCGGGACTGATTGACGAAAAACAGATAGATATCTCGCTGACACGCCTCATGAAAGCCCGCTTCGAACTGGGCGAAATGGACGAAAACGTATCGTGGCGCGATATTCCGTATAGCGTAGTGGACAGCGAAGAACACCACGCACTGGCACTCAAGATGACCGAAGAGAGCATGGTGTTGCTGCAAAACAAAAACAACATGCTGCCGCTCAACCCCTCGATGAAAGTAGCCGTAATGGGACCCAACGCCAACGACTCGGTGATGCAGTGGGGTAACTACAACGGTTTCCCGTCGCACACCGTCACCCTGCTCGAAGGCGTACGCGGGTACATTCCCAACGCTCTGTACGAACGCGGTTGCGACTTGGTTGCCGATACACTCGACTTGACTGCCGCCGTGAAGCGGGTAACCGATGCCGATATTATCATCTTCGGAGGAGGCATCTCGCCCAAGCTCGAAGGCGAAGAGATGAAGGTGGAAGTGCCCGGCTTCCGTGGCGGCGACCGCGAAACCATAGAACTACCTGCCGTACAAAGCAAGTTGCTGGCACTGCTGAAAAAAGCCGGCAAGAAGATTGTGTTTGTCAACTTCTCGGGTTCGGCAATTGCGCTGACCGCAGAAGCCGGACTGTGCGACGCCATGCTGCAAGCTTGGTATCCCGGACAAGCCGGCGGAACGGCGATAGCCAACGTGCTGTTCGGCACGGTCAACCCTGCCGGTCGTCTGCCGATAACTTTCTATCGCAGCACCGCGCAACTGCCCGACTTCGAAGATTACTCCATGAAGGGTCGCACCTACCGCTACATGACGCAGGCACCGCTCTTCGCCTTCGGTCACGGACTGAGTTACTCCACCTTTGCCTACGGCGATGCCACGTTGGATAATGCAGTGATGAGAGCGGGCGAAACGTTGACACTCTCCGTCCCCGTAAGCAACACCGGCACCCGCGACGGCGAAGAGGTGGTGCAAGTATATCTGCGCCGCATCGACGATGTCGACGGACCCTCGCACACCCTCCGTGCCTTCAAGCGTCTGCCGCTGAAAGCAGGCGAAACGGGCACCGCATCTTTTGCGCTCGACGGCGAAAGCTTCAACTGGTTCGACACCGCCACCAACACCATCCGCCCTGTGGAAGGGAAGTACGAAATCCTCTACGGAGGCACGTCGGATATCAAGCAATTGAAGAGATTGAACGTTGAAGTTCAGTAAGATAACCGTGTAACAACTCTGTTAGTAACAAGGTTGTTACACGAATTTTACCTCTCCGTCTGCCTTGCCGCAAGCGGGATAATTTTGTGCAAATAAGGCTTCTCACAGAATTGTCGTACCTTTGCCGCAAAGTATCTTATCCGAATCAATGAAATATTTAGAGTTTATCTTCCGAACGCAGCCCTGCACCGAAACAGTAAACGACGTGCTGACTGCCCTGCTGGCGGATGCCGGCTTTGAGAGTTTCACCGAACACGAAGCAGGTCTCGCTGCTTACGTTCAAGCCTCTATGTACGACGAAGCCGCCGTTGACAATCTGCTGCGCGACTTCCCTATTGCCGATACCCACATTACTTATACCAAGACCGAAGCCGAAGACCGCGACTGGAACGAAGAGTGGGAGCGGAACTACTTCAAGCCGATAGTGATTGGCGACCGCTGCGTGGTGCACGGCACTTTCCACAAAGATGTGCCCAAAGCCGACTACGACATCGTTATCAATCCGCAAATGGCGTTCGGCACCGGACATCACGAAACCACCGGTCTTATTATGAACAAGCTGCTCGACGTTGACCTCACCGGTAAAACCGTGCTCGACATGGGTTGCGGCACTGCCATTCTTGCTATCTTGGCGCGTATGCGGGGTGCCAAACATTGTCTGGCTATCGACATCGACGACTGGTGTGTACGCAATTCGCTGGAAAATATTGCACTCAACCATATGAACGGCATCACCGTGAAGCAAGGCGATGCCTCGATACTGGAAGGCGAAGGTGAGTTCGACCTTATCATAGCCAACATCAACCGCAACATCTTACTAAACGACATACCGCGCTACGTACGCAACATGCGCCGCGGCTCGGCACTCTACCTGAGCGGCTTCTATACGAACGACATTCCCGTGCTCGAAGAGATGGCGGAGCAGTACGGACTGCAACCGGTACAAACCGTTTCCAAACGCAAATGGGCAATGGCAACGTTTATACGAATATAAATAAGGTATGCAACGTTACTTCCTCTATCTTGCCTACGACGGCACCGCCTACAACGGCTGGCAGATACAACCCAACGGCACCGGCGTGCAAGAGATATTGATGCGTGCACTCGCCACGCTGTTGCAGTGCGACACGGAGCTTACGGGTGCCGGACGTACCGACACCGGCGTACATGCCTCGCTAATGGTGGCGCATTTCGACAGCCCTGTGCCGTTGGACGAGGTTGCTTTTGCCGACAAACTCAATCGTCTGCTGCCGCCCGACATCTCGGTGTTCCGCCTGCGTGCCGTACAGCCCGATGCACACGCCCGTTTCGATGCCACCTCGCGTACCTATCATTATTACATCACTACGCAGAAGTCGCCTTTCTTCCGCACTTACCGTTACCGTCTTTTCCACAAGCCCGACATCGAGCGGATGAACGAAGCGGCTGCCGTACTGACCGAGTACACCGACTTCACCAGCTTCAGCAAATTGCACACCGACGTAAAAACCAACAACTGCCGCATTACCCACGCCGCATGGACGCAGGTCGATGCACACACGTGGGTGTTCACCATCACCGCCGACCGCTTTCTGCGCAACATGGTACGCGCCATTGTAGGCACCCTGCTTGAAGTAGGTCGCGGCAAGCTCACCGTCGACGATTTCCGCCGCATCATCGGACAGAAAGACCGCGGGTGTGCCGGTATGTCGGTGCCGGGGCATGCGTTGTTCCTTACCGACATAACTTATCCCTACTAAATCCAACAATCTCACCACATGTGGTTACTCCTTGCCTTTACCTCCGCCGCGCTACTGGGCTTCTATGATGTCTTTAAGAAACAGTCGTTGCGCGACAATGCCGTATTACCGGTGCTTTTCCTCAACACCTTGTTTTCCAGCTTGCTGTTCTTGCCGTTTATTTTGGTTTCGGCATTTACGCCCGCACTCTCAGGAACTCTTTTCGACGTGCCTGTGGTGGGATGGGAAGTACACAAGTTTATTCTTATCAAGTCGTTTATCGTGCTTACTTCGTGGGTATTCGGTTACTTCGGCATGAAGCACTTGCCGCTTACCATTGTAGGTCCTATCAATGCCACACGTCCGGTAATGGTGCTGGTGGGTGCCCTGCTTATCTTCGGCGAACGGCTCAACCTGTACCAATGGATAGGAGTGGCACTGGCTCTGTTGTCGTTCTTTATGCTCAGTCGCTCGGGTAAGAAAGAAGGCATTGACTTCAAGCACGACAAATGGATCTATTTCGTGGTGCTGGCGGCACTGACGGGAGCTATCAGCGGTTTGTACGACAAGTATCTGATGCACCGGTTCAATCCCATGGTGGTACAGTCGTGGTACAACGTCTACCAAGTATTCATTATGTGTCCCGTTTTGGCACTGCTGTGGTACCCTCGCCGCAAAGAGCATACCCCTTTCCGCTGGGATTGGACGATTTTACTCATTTCGCTGTTCCTTTGCGCGGCAGACTTCGTCTATTTCTATGCCCTTAGCATGGATGGCAGCATGATTTCCATTGTTTCAATGGTGCGGCGCAGCAGTGTCATCGTTTCGTTTATCTTCGGCGCCCTCTTCTTCCGCGAAAAGAATCTGCGCAGCAAAGCAGTCGATTTATTGCTGGTGCTCATCGGTATGCTCTTCCTTTATTTGGGGACACGATGAAGCAGTAAGTGTCAAAACGTCAAACGAACCCTCGAAAAACGGGCTTATTTCGGACTGAAGTACGGCTCGGTGGCTTTCGTGCGAGTATAGCGCGTTAAACTATGTAAAATACGCTACTTAATTCGCATACTTACAGAAAGATATGAGCAAATAATGTCAAAAAACAAAAAGCGCATTCAGCGCGAAAAAACAGCCCCAAAAAGAACTTTATGAAATTATCTTGCCGAGTTAGCGCGATAACTTGCCGAGATAACGCAACAATTCGGCGGGATATACAGACTAACTTGCCGAGATAATTTGCTAAGCCGGCAGTTGATTCGTTGTTTCCGCGTCGACAGTTTGTTGTTTTCGTGCAGATGATTCGTTGTTTCCGCCGAGTTGATTCGTTGTTTTCGCCGAGTTGGTTCGTTGAGTAGCGACTTTCAACGCATAGCGTGCGGTTTAAAGGCATGTTTTCTTCAAAGTACAAGTTAGCAGAAAGCTCAATATTACGACATTGTGATGCGTAAATAGGATATTTAATAGCGTTGTGCTTATTATAGAAAAATATAGCTATGTAACATTTTATACATCTAAAAGTAACAATTAACACTCCTATGCTTAGAAAATATTACTGACTTTTGTAGCATAATACTTTTTTATCTTTTACGCAACCATGGAAACTAAAGACTACATTATGCGGGAAATCACCCCGCTGTCCGAACGCGACTGCTTTTACATAGCCGACCGCCGTAAATCGGAATTTAATTACCCCATCCATTGCCACGCGGAGTACGAGCTGAATTTTATCGAACACGGGGCAGGTGTACGCCGTGTGGTGGGCGATTCCATCCAAATCATAGACGATTACGACTTGGTGCTTATCACCGGCAAAGAGCTGGAACATGTATGGGAGCAAAACGACTGCACCTCGAAAGAGATTCGCGAGATTACCATTCAGTTTTCCGCCGACCTCTTCTTTGGAAACTTCTTGCGTAAGACCCAATTCGACAGCATCCGCCATATGTTGGAACTGGCACAGCACGGTATCAGCTTCCCCATGAAGAGTATCATGAATGTTTACTACCTATTGAGCACTTTATCTTGCGAAGAGCAGGGATTCTATTCGGTTATTAACTTTCTTCGCATTCTCTATGAGCTATCGTTATGCGAAGATATACAGATACTTTCGAGTAGCTCGTATGCCAAGATAGAGGCATTCTCCGACAGTAGACGTGTGCAGCGCATTCAGAAGTATATTTCCGAACATTATCAAGAAGAAATTCGCTTGAGTACACTCGCCGACATGGTAGGCATGACGCCCGTCTCGTTCAGCCGGTTCTTTCACTTGCGCACCGGCAAAACACTCTCCGATTACATCATCGACATTCGCTTGGGCACTGCCGGCAGACTGTTGGTAGACTCCCGCCAAACCATTTCAGAAATCTGTTACAACTGCGGCTTCAACAACCAATCCAACTTCAACCGGCTGTTTCGCCGCAAGAAAGGTTGTTCGCCCAAAGAGTTCCGCGATAACTTCCGCAAACGAAAATTACTGATTTAAACATTATACGTATGATAAAGAAACTTTATGATTGGTTCTATCTTCTGCCCCTTGCATTGCTGTGGGTAGGCTGTAATGTTACACCGACCTCTTCGGTGGAGCGATTAAAAGTAGAAGGCACCCGATTGGTAAACGGTCAGGGCAAAACCGTGGTATTGCGCGGCGTAAGCTTCGGGTGGAACAACTGGCATCCTCGTTTTTACTCGGCGGGTGCCGTCAAAGAGTTGGTCGATGTGTGGGGCTGCAACGTGGTACGTGCCTCCATGGGTGTGGGTCCCGAAGGCTCTTATCTGGACAATCCCCTGCAAGGCATTAACTGCGTAACCGCTGTGGTGGATGCCGCCATTGCCAACGATGTCTACGCCATTATCGACTGGCACAGTCACGAAATCCACACCGCCGAGGCAAAAGCATTCTTTACCAAAATGGCGGAGCGCTATCGCGACATTCCCAATGTGATTTACGAGATATTCAACGAACCCGTGTACGACTCGTGGGACGATGTAAAGCAATATGCCGTTGAGGTGATAGAAGCCATTCGCGCCGTCGATTCGCAAGCGCTGATATTGGTAGGCTGTCCGCATTGGGACCAAGACGTACACATTGCCGCCGACAGTCCGCTGACAGGTTACAGCAACCTGATGTACACCTTGCACTTCTATGCCGGCACACACCACAGCGAGTTGCGCGACCGTGGCGACTATGCGTTGAGCAAAGGTTTGCCGTTGTTCGTATCGGAGTGTGGCGGTATGGAAGCCAGTGGCGACGGACCGTTGGATTACGACGACTGGCAAGCTTGGCAGACGTGGATGAACCGTCATTCTATCAGTTGGGTGGCATGGTCGCTTTCCGACAAAGACGAAACCTGTTCCATGCTCCGTCCTTCGGCATCGTCTGTCGGCAAATGGAAAGACGACGACATTAAAGAGTGGGGAGAACTGGTGCGCAAATCGCTTTCGCATAAATAGCACAAAATTAAGTCTTTTTCCTCTACCTATCTATCCGTATATATAAGGATGATAGAGCCTCTTTTTACATCTTTGTTTTTACAACTATAAATAAAACACAAAAATGATGAAGAACAAACCTGAAAAACGAACGGGTATATCCATCTTTGTGATATGCCTATTGCTTCTGATTGCCCCGGGCAAGTTGCTTGCACAGCAAACGGTGGTGAGCGGTCATGTGATTGACGCCACCGACAACTCTCCGTTAATAGGGGCTTCCGTCATGATTAAAGGAACCGGCACCGGTACGATTACCGACGTCGACGGCAACTTCAACCTTAGTGTGCCGACAAGCGGTGCTACGCTGGTATTCTCCAGCATCGGTTTCAAAGACCAAGAGATTACGCTGCAACGCGGACAACAACGTGTAAACGTTACCATGCACGAAGACATTGCCTTACTCGACGAAGTAGTGGTGGTGGGTTATGGTACGATGAAGAAGAGCGATTTGTCGGGTGCATCGGTATCGGTGGGCGAGAAAGCTATCAAGTCCACCATTGCCACCAACCTCGACCAAGCTCTGCAAGGCAAGGCGGCAGGTGTAACGTCGGTGATGACTTCGGGAGCACCGGGGTCGTCTATGACGATAAACATTCGCGGTCAAGCTACCATTAATACCAGTAGCGAACCGCTCTATGTAATCGACGGCGTTATCTGGCAAGGCGGTTCCACCACCGGCAACTCGCTGGGTTTGAACCTTGGCAACGGTGCGGGGTCTATCTCTCCGCTATCCAACCTCAATCCCTCGGACATTGTCTCCATGGAGATTCTCAAAGATGCCTCCGCCACCGCTATCTACGGTGCACAAGGCTCTAACGGCGTGGTGCTGATTACCACCAAACGCGGACGTTCGGGCGAAGCACGCTTCACCTACGAAGGATTGGTGGGCGTGCAAGAGCAAGCGCGCCGTCTGGATATGATGAACCTGCGCGAATATGCCGAATACAGTGCCGCCATTGCTGCTACCACCGGCGGTTCTACCTCTACCCCCGAATACATGGATCCGTCGCTGCTGGGAGCCGGAACCGACTGGCAAGATGCCGTGTTCCGTCCCGCATTGATGCACCAACATACCATCTCTGCCGAAGGCGGGTCGGAAAAAGTGCGCTACTACGTATCCGGCTCGTACATGAATCAAGAGGGTACCATTATCGGCACCGACTTCAACCGCTTCTCGGGACGTATGAACCTCGATGCACAACTCAAGTCGTGGTTTAAACTGGGACTTAACGTGATGTACTCGCGCACCAACGAGCACCTCAATGTTGCCGAGGGTACGCAGGGTATTCTTACCTATTCGCTGCAAACACCTCCCGATATTCCTATCTACGACGCATACGGCAACTTTGCCGCACAGGTGCGCGAAGGTTATACCCGTATCAACCCCATCGCCATTGCCGACCTCGACACCAATACGTTGGGACGACAAAAACTCAACGGTAGCGCGTTCTTCGACATCTCTCCGCTGAAAGGACTGACGTGGCATGCCGAACTGGGCTTCGACATAGGTTCGTCGAAGTCCGAAGCGTGGCAACCTACCTACGACTTCGGCGGAGGCATTGCCCGCGGTGTGAACAAGTTGGTGTGGCAGAAAAACTCCAATACCTACTGGGCGCTGAAGAACTACGTCACCTACGACGGAAAGATCGGCAAACATAGTTTCACCGCCATGGCAGGACAAGAGATGTCCGAAAGCAACTGGGACTACCTGCGCGTAGTGGGCGAAAACCTTAGTACCAACGTTATCTTGAATCCGCAGTTGGGCGAAAACGACCAAGCTTTCTTCGACGGATTCGGCGACGGTGCCATGGCTTCGTTCTATACCCGCGAAACCTATAACTACGACGACCGCTATCTGCTAACCTATACGTTCCGCTACGACGGTTCGTCCGCCTTTGGACCCGACAACCGCTGGGCTGCCTTCCATTCGGTGGCAGGTTCGTGGCGCTTCACCAACGAGCGTTTCTGGGAATCGCTGAAACCGGTAGTGAACAACGGTAAGCTGCGCATAGGCTGGGGACAAACCGGTAACGCCAACATCGGTCAGGGTTTGTGGGGTGCTACCCTCGCTATCTTCCCTACCGGACTGGGTACCGCCTACAAACAGGCACAGCTTGCCAACCCCGCCGTACAGTGGGAAACGCAAGAGCAGTGGAACTTCGGTTTAGACCTTGGATTCCTCGACGACCGCATCAACCTGTCGCTGGACTACTACATCAAACGTGCCGGTAATATGCTGATGCAGTTGCAACTTCCCACCTATTTCGGTTCGCGAGGCAACGGCAACTCCGCACTTACGGCGCCTATGGGAAACTACGGTACCATTGAAAACCGCGGTTTGGAGATTACGCTGAACACCCGCAATTTCACGGGTGCGTTTACGTGGGACACCGACTTCCAAATCTCGTTCAACCGCAACAAGCTGGTGGCACTCTCGGGTACCGACGCTTCGGGCATCGAAGGCTACGGACAGTGGAGCGACGTGGTGGCTCTCTCGCAAGTGGGCGGACCGCTCTTCCAGTTCTACGGTTACATTGCCGAGGGTGTGTACAGAGACAAACAAGACATTATGGATCACCTTTGGGGCGAAATTCCTGCCACGGGCTACAACCGTTACAGCACGGTGTTCCCCGGCGACATGAAGTATCGCGACCTCAACGACGACGGAAAGATTGATGCCAGCGACCGTACCACCATTGGTAATCCGTTGCCCGATTTCACCTTCGGTTTCAACAATACGCTGAGCTATAAAGGATTCGACTTTACCCTCTTCTTGCAAGGTAGCGTGGGCAACGATGTGTTCAATGCCTTGGGACGCGAACTTACCGGCATGGGCTACTGGACCAACCAGTTGCGCACCGCCATGGATTATGCCAAGTTGGAAGCCATCAATCCGGGCAAGAGCTATCCTTTTGTGAACGAATACGGCACGAGCATCAACAACTGGTTCGAAGATGTGGACAACGTAGTAGTCGCCAATCCCGGCACCATGATGTCGCGCGCCGGACAAGGTTTGCCCTACAACAATACCCGCATCAGCACCAAATATATAGAAGACGGTTCGTACCTGCGCGTAAAGAACATTGTACTGGGCTACACACTCCCGCGAAGCTGGATGCGTAAAGCCGGACTCAACAATGTACGCGTGTACTGCAACATTCAGAACTTGTGGACGATTACCGGTTACAGCGGCTTCGACCCCGAAGTGGGTTCCAACTCGCAAGATGCCACAGGCTATACGTTCGGTTTCGATATGGGACGCTACCCCTCGCCCCGTACCGTATCTTTTGGAGCAAACATATCTTTCTAACCCTCTAAAAAACTGATAAGATGAAACATATATCTATACGATTTAAAAGGCTGCTCGCCCTCCCGCTGGTAGCCTTGACGCTGGCGATGAGCGGTTGCGAAGATTTCTTGAACCGTCCCGACGAATCCAGCTATACGCTGTCGGATTTCTATCAGACAGACCTGCAATGCCAGCAGGCGGTGAACTTTCTCTATTCGGTACCTTGGTACGACTTCTTCCGCGGATGGATACGCGTGGGCGATACCATGTCGGGCAATTACTTCATGGGTAGTAGCGGCTACTGGAAACTCACACCGCTGGACGGTTCGGTCGACGAAGACCTTGCCAATATGTCGGCTTCGCTGTGGGCAGTAAATGCGCGCGCCAACACGGTGATAGAGAATATCAACCGTTACGGCGGAGGCACCAGCACCGAGACAGGCAGAAACACCGCCAAGGGCGAAGCCTTGGTGTGGAAAGCCATGGCGTATTTCTTTATGGTACGCGTGTATGGCGCCGTGCCCATTGTGCACAACAACACCGATTTGCTTACCACGGGCGAGTACAGTTCGCTCTATCGCGCCACTATCAACAGTGTGTACGACTATATCATCATGACGCTGGAGAAATCCCTCGAATGGTTGCCCGAAACTCCTGCCGAAGGTCGCTTGGGTAAATACTCCGCCTACGGATTGCTCGCCAAGGTCTATCTCACCCGCGCCGGCTACGGACAGAGCGGCAGCCGCAACCAAGCCCACTTGGACAAAGCTGCCGAGTATGCCCGCATGGTGGCAACTCATTACGACTACTGGCTGGAGCCTACCTATTCCGACCTGTTCCGCGGCGGGCACAACATGACCCGCGAGTCGCTTATCAGTTGGCGGTGGGTAGTTGCCGGCGATAACTACTGGACGGCATTCAACTCGCTGCAAGCCGACCTTGGACTTTCGGGCTTCGACGAGTATAGCAACTGGGGCGACTGGGGAGGTCCGTCGCTCGACCTTCAGGCAGCCTTTAACGAAGATGCACTGAAGCTGTCGCGCAATAACTTCGACGTGCGCCGAAAAGCCACCATGATGATGTATGGCGATGTGTACAACGGCGAAAACAGCCAACTCTTCTGGCGCGACCACCCCACTAAAAACAAGGCGGACGGTACAGGCACCGTGGCGTTTCCCGACGGATTCGACTACACCCTGTTCTGCCGAGATGTGTCGGGCAACGGTTTTGCCAGCCCCACAGGCGCCAACTGTGTAAAGCACATTGCAGGTAATAATGCCGACCATGTAGCCGAAATGGGTACGCCCATGGGTAACATGAAGACGGGACTGGCTACGCACATTCTGCGTCTTGCCGACGTCTATCTGATACTTGCCGAAGCCATCTTGGGCAACAACCAGTCGACCACCGATGCTACCGCCCTGCGGGCTTACAATGCCGTGCGCACCCGCGCCGGTGTTGTTACCGCTACCTCTATCACCTTCGACGACCTCTTTAAGGAACGCCGCTTAGAACTGGCTTTCGAAGGCGACTTCTGGTACGACTTCGTTCGCTTGAGCTACTACAAGCCCGATGAAGCTGTGGCACGCCTCAACGCACAGAATCGTAAGAATTACTTGGGACTGGCGAACTACTACGATCGCGGCATCGAAGGAGCTTTTGAGGTCGACGGTACTCTGTATCTGCCCCGCGTCAACGACCAAGAAGCTACCGGACAGCCTTACGACATCAGTAAGCTTACCATGCCTTTCCCCGAAACCGACTTGCAGATGAATCCGCACCTGCGCGAAGACCCGCAAGAGGTAGATGTTACTCAGTTTACTTACAATTAAACTCTCTACCGATATGAAAAAGATATTTTATATATGCGCTCTTTGCCTCGTTGCCCTCACCGTCACCTTAACGAGCTGCAACGACTATACGGGCAAGTACGAAATGACCGATGGTTTACCGGTGGTGTACTACGTGCGCCCCACCGATGCGGCACTTGCCGACTCGCTACTCACCGGTGCTTTTATGGGTTCTTCCATCTGCTTGGTGGGCGACAACCTTACCAGCATCCAAGAGATATACTTCAACGACCAGAAGGCGACACTCAACATCAACTTCATCACTAAAAACACGTTGATAGTCAATGTGCCGCAAACCTTGCCGGTAGACAAAACCGACCAGATTAAGATGATTACCTCTCAAAAGGACACCATACCCTACGACTTTGTCACCCAAATCCCCAACCCCGTACTCTCGCGCATCTATTGCGAAAATGTACCTCCGGGTGGAACGGTTACTTTGCTGGGCGACTACTTCTTGGACTATCCCGACGCCCACATATCGGTGAAGATAGGTAACTACACCGTGCCCTACTCCGACATTACCCATGTGGAGAAAACCACCCTGTCGTTTATCGCTCCACCCGCCGATGTGAAAGGATATATCACCGTAGAGACCGACTTTGGCACCAACAACCGTCACTACCGCTCGCTCTTCCGCGACGGCGACAGCGAAATTGTGCAACCCATTACCGGCTTCGAACCTACCGAAAACGGCGGAAGCGGCTTTGTGGGCGGTTGGGGACGACCCAGTGCGCAGCAGTTGCAAAACGACCCCGCCATTGCCCTGTCGGGTACCTATGTGCGTATGGAAGCCAATGTTACGGCAGGCGCATGGAGTTCGGCTTGGCAAATCAATATCTGGGGAAGCAAAAACCTCGACAATCCCAACACGGGACTACCCGACCCGCTCTTCCCGTTTAAGCCCGCAGAGGCTGCTCTGAAGATTGACATCAATGTAATGACCCCGTGGACGGCATTGCCGCTTATCTTCTGTTTCACCACTGCCACCGACAACGAAGGCTACATGTGGGGGGATGCCACGCATCCGCGTGCATTCTATGCTCCGTGGGTAGACAATGCCGGCTCGTACGTCAGCAACGGTTGGGAGACTGTAACCATCCCGCTTGCCGACTTTAAGTATTTGGGCGACGGCACGGTGGTCGACATCAGCGAAGCCTACTCCAGTTTGGGTATTGCCCTGCACAATCGCGGGGCGGCTATCTATAGCGGTACTGCCGACTGTACTCCTGTGATTCTGCTCGACAACGTGCGGGTAGTAAAGATGTAGTAACATTCTAATTAAGATTATCAGTATGAAGAAGATATATACATACTTCCTAACATTCGCCGTAACGATAGGTTTCCTTAGCCTCGCGTCGTGCGGTGAAGAGCAAGATGAGCTGAGTACCGCTCAGATGGGCAACAGCGCGGTAACGCTGAAAGCCTACGGTCCCAGTCCCGCTCTGCGTGGCGGCGAACTGCGCTTCATCGGCGACAACCTCAATCAGGTTACGGCTGTGGAACTGCCCGGTGCAGGCGAGATTACCGATTTCGTGTCGCGCACGGCTACCGAACTGCGCATCACCATCCCACAAAACACCAACCCCGGTTATCCTGTACTTATCTCTTCGAAGAGCGAGGTGCGGGCAACGACCATGCTGGTGTTCGAAGAGCCTATCTCTATCAGTAGCATCACCACTGCGAAGGTAAAGGCGGGCGACCTGTTTACCGTCGAAGGCGATTACCTCAACTTGGTGCGCCAAGTGGTATTCCCCGACAATGTGGTGGTGACCGACTTCCAAAGTCAGACACGCTACAAGATTGAAGTCGTCGTACCCAAAGAAGCTCGCTCGGGTGTGATGAAAGTCACCAATGGTGCCGACATCCCCATAGAGGTTTACTCGGGCGACCAGCAAGCCGACGTGGTAGCACCTGCCGTAACTGCCGTCACCGCTACCGTGAAACCCGGCGAAACAATGACCGTAACCGGCACCGACCTCGACTTGGTGCAGTCGGTGGTATTTAGCGGCGGCATCACCGTAGCGGTATCCAAACCGGGCGAGACATCGTTTGTGGTGACGGTGCCCAAAGATACCAAGGTAGATGCCGAAGGCAATGCAACGGCAACCGTCGTAGCCTATTCGGGTGCCGAGATAGCCAAGACATTCAGTCTGGTGGCTCCCGCAGTGACGGCGTTAACGCCTGCCGCCAATGCCAAAAACGGCACGACGCTCACCATTACGGGCACCAATCTCGACTTGGTGACCTCGGTGGTCTTTGCAGGCGATGTCACTGCCGACGGCTTTACCGCCACTGCCGACAAACTCACGCTGACCATCCCCATGGCGGCACAAGCCGGTGCAATCAACCTGAACACGGCTTCGGGACGCGCAGTTGCCACTCCCGAACTGACGTTGGTAGCACCTGTCATCACGGGCATTACCCCCTTGAGCATCGTGGCGGGCAACAAACTCACGCTCACAGGTACCGACTTAGACTTGGTAACTACGGTGATTTTCAATACTTCCGCCGGCGCGGTAGAGGTGCCCGTTAAACCTGCAAGTGCCACCACCTTTGAGTTTGAAGTTCCCTCGAACGCCGTATCCGAAGATGTGATAAAAGTACGCACGGCAAACGGCACCGAAGTAGCATCGTCCGACGTGGTGACAGTAGCTCCTGCTTTGCCTATCATCACCTCGCTCTCCAAACCTGTGAAAGCCGGTAAGCT
Source organism: Mediterranea sp. (in: CFB group bacteria) (assembly GCA_031262385.1). GTDB lineage: Bacteria > Bacteroidota > Bacteroidia > Bacteroidales > Bacteroidaceae > Bacteroides. The sequence goes on along the minus strand of JAISHU010000002.1, from coordinate 1,603 downwards.
GATGACCATCACCGGATTGGTACTCGAAACCGTTACCGCCATCGACTTTATCTACGCGGGCAACCAAGCAGAGCCGGTAACACGCTTCCTGCCTTCCGAAGACGGTACTTCCCTCGAACTCTACGTACCCAACCGTAACGGTCGTGCCTTTATCCGCCTTTATCAAGGCAGTCCCGAAAAGTACACCGACTCGGAAGCAGTCTCCATCGGTACCGACCCCGTGGCAGATCCGTCGCTGGTGATATTCGACTTCGAAGACCGGGGAGGCAATAATGTGGCAAACAACAGTTGGAGTGGCATCGGCACAAAGAGCGAAGACGACGGTGTTTCGGGAGCCTTCTACGAGATTACCGCCGACAAATGGACACAAGGCGGCTGGTGGTGGCTGGTAAGCGATAACTGGTGCGAAGTCGGTGCGAACATGGCGCAAGTATCGGGCATATCCAACTACGTTTTGAAAATGGATGTCCGCTTGCGCAACGATATCCCCACCGAGTCGTGGTGTAACCTCAACTTCATCTTCGGTTCGCAATCGGTATTTGTCGACATCGCTCCCTATCTGCTTAAAGGCAATGTCTATTCCACCGAAGGTGTGTGGACAACTATCACCATTCCGCTGACAGCCGTGCAAGGTGGTCTTACCGACCCCACACAAGTGGGTGGCGATTGGGGATTGATTCTCAGCCATGCTGCCGAAAGCAGCTTTGTGGGCTTCTGTATAGATAATATACGCTACGAGTTGGCGCAATAACTATTTAAATACGATTTGGAGTACACACTCCGAATATTTAGAAGCTGTTTCGATTTTATCGAAACAGCTTCTTCTTTAGTGTCACAGACGGTCACCATCGTCCGGCGATATATGGGCTGATATCTGTTTCCGCAGAGGCGTGGGAAAGTAGTGATAATATAGTTTAGGAAAGTAGTTGTAACGTGCTGCGCACAGCCCGAGTGGAAGACAGTAGTAACTGTGTATATGTAGGGCGTAGTAACTGTGTATAGGATGGCAGTAGTAACTATGTATAGGATGGCAATAGTAACTTAAACTCCTCCCCTTCTTTAGAGGGGAGGTGGCGCGCCGAAGGCGTGACGGAGGGGTATCTTACGAGGCGCGAAGCGCAAAACTCCATCTCATCAATACAAAAATCTACCTGTTCTCTTCTTCATCCACCCAATAAAAATTACCTTTGTCCCACACACTAAAAACATAATTATCATGCCAAGAGAGATAAATACACCTGAGTTCATCCGGCGACGTAAAAAACTCCGTACCTACGGAACACCTGCCGAAGCCGTTCTCTGGAAAACGCTAAAAAACCGACAGTTGAACGGCTTAAAGTTCCGCCGCCAATACAGTGTAGGAAGATACATCCTTGATTTTTATTGTCCAAGCTTACATTTGGCTATCGAATTAGACGGTCAATCGCATATAGGAAAAGAAACGTATGATGAGCAAAGAACCCTCTATCTAAAAGCTAAAGAAATTACGGTACTGAGATACGAAAACAGAATCGCGTTTGAAAATCCCACACAGATTATCAGGGAGGTGGAAGAATTTATGAAAAGTGGAGTGAATCCGCAATATTTGGGGATATAGTTGGGG
>JAISHU010000167.1 GCA_031262385.1 Mediterranea sp. (in: CFB group bacteria) | reverse complement strand
GTCAGGCAGGCGAAGGCGATGTGGTGAAGATTGACCTCAACCGTCCGATGAAAGAGATTTTGCAGGAACTCACCAAATACCCCGTAGCTACCCGCCTTTCGCTCAACGGTACGATTGTGGTAGGTCGCGACATTGCTCATGCCAAACTGAAAGAGCGGTTAGATCGTGGTGAAGACCTTCCGCAATACATCAAAGATCATCCTATCTACTACGCCGGCCCGGCAAAAACACCCAAAGGTATGGCATCCGGTTCGATGGGACCCACTACGGCAGGACGTATGGACTCGTATGTGGAACTCTTCCAAAGCCACGGAGGTAGCCTCATTATGTTGGCTAAAGGCAATCGCAGTCAGGCTGTTACCGATGCTTGCCAGAAGTACGGCGGATTCTATTTGGGTTCTATCGGCGGACCGGCAGCTATTCTGGCACAAAACAACATCAAGAGCATTGAGTGTATAGAATACCCCGAACTGGGCATGGAAGCCATTTGGAAAATAGAGGTGGAAGATTTCCCCGCATTCATTTTGGTAGACGATAAAGGCAACGACTTCTTCAAGCAGTTGAAGCCGTGGCAATGCCGTCGATAATTGTATTTTTCTTTATCGCATTTCTAAAAAAAGTAGCGAAGTACGCTCTTCCTTGCGAAGAGTGTGCTTCGCTTTTTTAATTGTTATTGATAAAAAGCATTATGATATAAGGTGTATTTCAAAGTAAGTACCTATCTTTGTTTGATTTTAAATAATAAAATACTCACAATAACACACTTTTGCAATGAAAGATTTTCTAAAATTCACTTTTGCTACTGTTGTCGGAATCATTATTTCGACCGTATTATTGTCTTTTTTAAGCATTTTGATGATGGCAGGGATGATGGCCACATCAGTCGGAGGAACAGAGACTCAAGTACGGAAAAACTCTGTGATGGTTTTAGATTTGAACGGCGAATTGGTTGAGCGCAGTCAAGACAATCCGTTCCAATCACTGCTGGGCGAAGAGGCGGCAACCTGCGGGTTGGACGACGTTCTCTCGTCTATACGTAAGGCAAAAGAGCACGACCAAATTAAAGGTATTTACATCAAGGCCGGCTCCATGTCTGCGGGATTTGCATCCTTGGAAGAGATACGCAAAGCGTTGCTCGACTTCAAAGAGAGCGGTAAGTTTATTATTGCCTATGCCGATGACTATACACAAAACATGTATTATCTCTCCAGCGTAGCCGATAAGGTGATGATTAATCCCAAAGGCTCCATAGGCTGGCACGGCTTGGCTTCCAACCCTACTTACTACAAAGAACTGCTCGATAAAATCGGCGTAGAAATGCAAGTTTTTAAGGTGGGTACTTACAAATCGGCTGTCGAACCTTTTATCGACACCAAAATGAGCGATGCCAACCGCGAGCAGATAACTTCGTATATCGGTTCTATCTGGCGACAAATGCTCACCGGTGTATCGGCATCGCGCGGCATCTCGATAGATAGTCTGAACGAATTGGCTGACAGGATGATGGATCTCCAGCCTGCCGAAGAATACATCACTTCCCGCTTAGCCGATACACTTATCTACAAGAACGATGTGCGCGATTACCTGAAATCGTTTGTCGGCGTGGACAAAAAAGATAAATTGGCTTTGTTGGGTTTGAAAGATATGATGAACGTCAAGAAGAACGTTCCCAAAGATAAGAGCGGCAATATTGTGGCGGTTTACTATGCGTTCGGCGAGATAGGTAGTGCGGCTTCGTACCTCAGTTTCGACGAAGGTATTGTGGCGGACAAAGTGATACGCGACTTGCGTAAACTCAAAGAAGACGAAGACATAAAGGCTGTGGTGCTGCGCGTTAACTCGCCCGGCGGAAGCGCTTACGACTCCGAACAAATATGGCATGCCGTAACCGAACTGAAGAAAGAGAAACCGGTGATTGTTTCCATGGGCGACTATGCCGCATCGGGCGGTTACTACATTTCGTGTGCAGCCGACAGCATTGTGGCGGACGGTACTACGCTCACCGGCAGCATCGGTATCTTCGGTCTGTATCCCAATACCACCGGACTGACCAATAAGATTGGACTGTCGTTCGACTTGGTGCAAACCAACCCCTATGCCGGCTTCGGTGCCTCGGGACGCGGCTTGAACGACGGCGAGAAAGAGTTGATGCAGAATATGGTAAACCGTGGTTACGAACTCTTCGTGAAACGTTGTGCCGACGGACGCGGCATGAGTGTCGAAGCCATCAAGCGAATTGCCGAAGGACGTGTGTGGACGGGCGAAGCCGCCGTGGGACTGAAACTGGTTGACGAAGTGGGCGGATTAGACCGTGCACTCGAAATGGCTACCGCCAAAGCCGGTGTGGAAACCTATACGGTGATGACTTATCCCGCACAGAAGAGCTTCTTCGAACAGCTTATGGATGCCCAAAACGGTAGCTTCTTACAAGCCCGTTTGCTCAAAGGCAAAGTCGGCGAATTGTACCGACAAATTGAATGGGTGAACCACATCGACGAGTTGGATAAAGTACAGGCACGTATCTCTTACGCGCCGAATATTCACTAAAAGCCCCGTTCGTTGCAGCATAATATACGATATGAACTTTATCCCATAGCTTGGCTTTACGGCTTGGGAGTATGGGTACGAAATAAACTCTTCGACGCAGGCATCCTGCGTTCGGAGAGTTTTTCCGCTTCGGTAGTGTGTGTAGGCAATCTTGCCGTGGGAGGTACAGGTAAAACACCGCATACCGAGTATCTCATTACCCTGTTGTGTAACACCGGACGACAAGTGGCTGTGCTGAGTCGGGGCTATCGGCGTGCCGGTAAAGGATATCTGCTTGCCGATGCCGAAACTTCCGCCCGCCTGATAGGCGACGAGCCTTATCAGATGAAACAAAAGTTCCCCGACGTACGGGTGGCAGTTGACGAAAAGCGTGTACACGGCATTCGCCGATTGTTGCAACTCGCTAATCCGCAGGTGGATGTGATACTGCTCGACGATGCTTTTCAGCATCGCTACGTAAAAGCCGGACTAAACATCTTGCTTACCGACTACCACCGTATGTTTCCATTCGATGCGCTGTTGCCGGCGGGACTCCTGCGCGAACCCCAAAGCGGCAAGAAACGCGCCGATATTGTAATCGTTACCAAATGTCCGCACGACTGCAAACCTGCCGATATGCAACTAATAGCTGGTCGGCTGGCGTTGCATCCGCACCAAAAACTCTACTTTTCCACTTTCAGTTACGGAAACCTCACTCCTCTTATGGGCGGACAAAGTAAGGCACTCGATGCTTTGAGCGAAGATATTCACATCTTGCTGCTTACCGGCATCGCTGCGCCTGACATCCTACAAGCCGAACTGGAAAAGTACACACCTTACCTGACGCTTTGCACCTTTGCCGATCATCATGAATATACCGACAAAGAACTGAAACAGATAGGGCACTTGTTCGACGAAATGGACGGTACGGACAAACTTATTGTCACCACCGAAAAGGATGCGGCGCGGCTGGTCAATCATCCGGCATTGAGCAACCAACTAAAGTCGCACATCTATATACTCCCCGTCGTGGTGGAGTTCTTGCAAAACCAAGCAAATTCATTTAATAAAAATATCATCGACTATGTTACAGCAAATCCAAGAAACAGCAGCCTACCTTAAGGGTAAAATGCACACGCAGCCTCGTACGGCAATCATCCTCGGAACAGGATTGGGTAGTCTTGCTACCGAAATTACCGACAAGTACGAAATTGCCTACCAAGATATTCCTCACTTCCCCGTCTCTACCGTAGAGGGGCACAGCGGTAAGTTGATATTTGGTAAATTGGGCAACACGGACATCATGGCTATGCAGGGACGCTTCCATTACTACGAAGGGTATAGCATGAAAGAGGTGACTTTTCCGGTGCGTGTGATGCGTGAGTTGGGCATCCAAACGCTTTTTGTCTCCAACGCCAGCGGAGCCACCAATCCTACTTTCGACATTGGCGACTTGATGATTATCACCGACCATATCAACTACTTTCCCGAACATCCGCTGCACGGCAAGAACATTCCCTACGGTCCGCGTTTTCCGGATATGAGCGAAGCGTACGACCGCGAACTTATTGCCAAAGCCGACAAGATTGCCGCCGAAAAGGGTATTAAGGTACAGCACGGTGTCTATGTGGGAACGCAAGGACCGACCTTCGAAACGCCTGCCGAATATAAACTGTTCCGCATCTTTGGTGCCGATGCCGTAGGTATGTCCACCGTACCCGAAGTGATTGTGGCACGCCACTGCGGTATCAGAGTGTTCGGCATATCCGTCATTACCGACCTTGGAGTAGAAGGCAAAATCGTGGAAATCACCCACGAAGAGGTGCAGAAAGCTGCCGATGCCGCGCAACCCCTGATGACCACTATAATGAGAGAACTGATTAACCGCGCATAAGCATGAGAACAGAAATATCCACCCTCGGCGAGTTCGGATTGATAAAACATCTCACCGAAGGTATCACACTTCGCAATCCCTCCACTCTTTACGGCATTGGCGATGATGCTGCCGTGCTCGCTTATCCCGACAAGCAAATATTGGTTACCACCGACTTGCTTATGGAAGGCGTACATTTCGACTTGGTATATTTTCCACTGAAACACTTGGGCTACAAGGCGGCGGTGGTCAACTTCTCCGACATTTATGCCATGAACGGTACACCGCGGCAAATCACCGTTTCGTTGGCACTCTCCGCGCGCTTCAGTGTGGAAGATATGGACGAATTTTACGCAGGCATCCGTTTGGCTTGCGAGCACTACAACGTTGACATTGTAGGCGGAGACACCTCTTCGTCGCTTACGGGACTTGCCATTAGCATTACCTGCATTGGTGAAGCCGACAAAGAGCATGTGGTGTATCGCAACGGAGCCAAAGAAGGCGACCTTGTGTGTGTCACCGGCGACCTTGGTGCTGCCTATATGGGTTTGCAACTGTTGGAACGCGAAAAGATAGCTTTGAAAGGCTCCACCGACGTGCAGCCCGATTTTGCCGGTAAAGAATATCTGCTGGAACGGCAACTCAAGCCCGAAGCCCGCCGCGACATCATCGAAGCGCTGGCCGAAGCCCACATCCTGCCCACCTCG
>JAISHU010000154.1 GCA_031262385.1 Mediterranea sp. (in: CFB group bacteria) | reverse complement strand
TTCACACCAAAGCTTCCGCAGACAATGCTAAAGTCTTTCAGGTTGTCTGTACCCGAAACAACTTGCAGTTTTTCCTGACGTACGCCTGCCGTATTGGCTACCGTAACGGTCTCTACCACTTTGGGGGCGGTGGTGGGGGCTGTAACTACGGGGGCTGTTTGTACCGGTTCGGTTGCTTGTGTGCCGGCAAGCTCTTGTTGCTTGGCTTTTTCGTATGCTTTCTTATAAGCACTTTCACTTGATTTGCAGGAAGAGAATGCCAATACGATGCATACTCCCAGTCCGACAACAGTCAAATTCTTCATAATTCTATTTTTTAATTAATAATTATCCAAACTTGCGAAATACGTATTTCGCCGTGTTATATTTAAGTTCCAATGCCGAAGAGGTTATCCGTTCTACATGGAAGGTACGTTGATTGTCGTCCCATCCGAAAAAACGTTTAAACTCGGGTATTGCCGAACTTCCGGGCAGCAAAGTAATGCATAATTCATCATCTTTCAAAGTATATCTACCCCAAAAAGTAATAAAACTACCCGTATGTGTCATGCAAAGGGCGGAAAAGCTTCCTTTTTGCATATTGTAAAACACACTGTCTTCGGGCACTACCGTACCGTCGGCGTATTCGTATTTACGTAATTGCCATTTGCCTGTCCATGTGCTATCGCCGTTCACACAGGCTGTCAGCATGTATGATACAATGGTCAGCAGTAGGGCAAATTTTAAGACGTCTCTCTTCATATTGTTACTTTTCCTTTACAAATTTGTGACAAATGTAGTGGGTTCGGCTAACTTACATCGAATAAAGCAAGTTAAGATTGGTTAACGATATATTGCTTTCGCCTCCTTTTTTATTACATTTAGAGCCTGAATGTTCATTGATACTATAAAACAACCTCCTAATGAAGCAAAAGAAATTAATTACATTAACGCTTTCTCGTCTGAAACAACTCTACCGAAACGAACTTCCGGAGCTGGTGCGTATCGCCGACATCCACGAAGAGTTCGAACCTTTTAAATCCTCTCTTCTTGACTATATTCGCAAGGGCAATCATCCGGACGTTTGCCGTCAGTTGGAGTTACTTATCGCTTACGACGGACGCTCCGTGCACGAACTCTCTACCGACGAACAATTGCCTGTACATACACTGTTGCTGTTATACCAATTCTTGCGGGGTGAACTGGAAGACGAACTCGAAAGTGATTTGTTTGTGGATTTGTATTTACAGTTTAAGCGCCTCGAATCTTCGCCCTCTCCGTTGCCATCCGTTCAAAAAGTTCGACAGTGGAGCCGGCGCTGGTTAGTTGGTACCGATGAGGCTGTAATGGAGGTTCGTGCCCGCAACAAAGAACGCATCTTGCATGTCCTCGTTCAGAAGATAGAAAACCGTAAGCACACGACGTCGCGTTACCGCTTTGAAGAGGGTATTACGTACGACGAAAAGATTCGCCGGGTGGCTGTGTGGTGGAGTGACTTTCGCTTTCATCTGGCTATGGCTGCCAAGACGCCTGCCGAAATCAACCGTTTTCTGGGTAGCACCCTCTCTGCCGAAACCATGTATCTGTTATCGCGCGCCCGCAAAAAAGGGATGCCTTTCTTTGTGACGCCCTACTACCTCTCTTTATTGAATACCGAAGACGGAGGTTATAACGACGAAACACTGCGCAGTTACATTTTCTATTCACCCCAATTGGTCGAAACTTACGGCACCATTCGAGCATGGGAACGCGAGGATGTAGTTGTGGCAGGCAAGCCGAACGCTGCCGGATGGTTGCTGCCCGAAGGACATAACATTCACCGGCGCTATCCCGAAGTAGCCATTCTTATCCCCGACACCATGGGGCGTGCTTGCGGCGGACTGTGTGCTTCGTGTCAACGCATGTACGACTTTCAGAGCAAGCGGCTCAATTTTGAGTTCGACACCCTGCAACCCAAAGAGTCGTGGGAGAAAAAACTACGCATCCTAATGAGCTATTTTGAGGAGGATACACAGCTGCGCGATATTCTCATTACCGGCGGCGACGCACTGATGAGTCGCAACAAGACCCTGCGTAATATCCTTGAGGCGGTCTATCGCATGGCGGTGCGTAAACGTAAAGCCAACCTTGAACGTTCCGACGGTGAAAAGTATGCCGAGTTGCAACGGGTGCGGTTGGGTACGCGCCTACCTGCCTATCTGCCCATGCGCATCAACGACGAACTGGTGGATATCTTGCGCGAGTTCAAAGAGAAGGCTTCGTCGGTAGGTGTCAGTCAGTTCTTTATTCAGACACACTTTCAAACACCGTTGGAACTTACGCCCGAGGCTGTGGAAGGCATCCGTAAGTTGCATGCGGCGGGCTGGCAGATAACCAATCAGTTGGTGTTCAATACCGCCGCTTCGCGTAGAGGACACACCGCCCGCTTGCGTAGTGAGTTGCATCGATTGGGAGTCATCTGCTATTATACCTTCTCGGTAAAGGGTTTTGAAGAAAACAATGCGCTCTTTGTACCTGCTGCCCGCAGCATGCAAGAACGTGTGGAAGAGAAAGATCCGCTTACCGGCACCGACCGCAATGTGCTGAATCTTCCGGGTATCGGTAAGAGTATGTGTTTCCGGATGGTGGGCATCACCGACACGGGCAATCGCATCCTGTGTTTCGATCACGATCCCACACGTCTCCATAGTCCCATTATCGACAAATTAGGGCAGGTATATATCGTGGAGAATAAATCCATTGCTGCTTACCTGCGTAAACTCGCTTCTATGGGTGAGGATGTCGAAGAGTATGCTGCCGTGTGGAACTACATTGAAGGCAGTACCGAACCACGCTCTGTTCTGTATCAATATCCGGAGTTTGATTTCCGCATAACAAAGCGAATGAGTAATCTTGTAATATAAAAGATAGGTATATGTGTAAGCTTTATTGGCGCGTCAAGATAATCCTCGGAAATAGCCATCAAATCAAAAAGTACTAAATTCAAAACAGTTTCTTATCTTTGCACCCCGATTAGAATCTCGGAAGAGGTTTCTTACACCATATTATAATAATGGATACAATTATTTTAGGCATAGAGAGTTCTTGCGACGATACATCTGCCGCTGTTATCAAGAACGGTTACCTGCTTTCCAACGTAGTGGCCGGTCAGTCGGTGCACGAAGCGTATGGAGGAGTAGTGCCCGAACTTGCCTCACGGGCACATCAACAAAACATCGTTCCGGTGGTGCACGAAGCATTGAAACGCGCCGGTGTACGCAAAGAAGAGTTGAGTGGCGTAGCCTTTACCCGCGGTCCCGGATTAATGGGGTCTCTACTGGTAGGCGTATCGTTTGCCAAAGGGCTGGCACGCTCACTGGGGATTCCATTGCTGGATGTCAACCACCTGACCGGTCACGTACTGGCACATTTCATAAAGACCGAAGGTGAAGAGGCAGACCTGCCCACATACCCTTTTTTATGTCTGCTGGTATCTGGAGGCAACTCGCAGATTATCCTCGTAAAAGCCTACAACGATATGGAGATATTGGGGCAAACCATCGACGATGCCGCCGGAGAAGCTATAGATAAATGTTCCAAGGTAATGGGACTGGGATATCCGGGCGGACCCATCATCGACAAGCTGGCAAGACAGGGCAATCCCAAAGCCTATACATTCAGCAAGCCACACATTCCCGATTTGAATTACAGCTTTAGCGGACTGAAAACCTCTTTCCTCTATTCGTTGCGCGATTGGCTGAAGGACGACCCCGACTTCATCAAGCATCACAAAGAAGATTTAGCTGCCTCGCTGGAAGCTACCGTGGTAGAGATACTGATGGACAAACTGCGCAAAGCCGCCCAACAATATAATATTAAAGAGGTGGCGGTAGCAGGCGGAGTGTCGGCAAACAACGGATTGCGCAATGCCTTCCGCGAACATGCCGATAAATATGGCTGGAAAATATTTATCCCCAAGTTTAGCTATACCACCGATAACGCCGCCATGATTGCCATTACCGGCTATTTTAAATATTTGAATAAAGAGTTTTGTTCGATAGATGCACCTGCCTATTCGCGGGTGACGCTGAAATAAGAAGAATCCTTATGTCACTACCCGAAGAGATAGGTAAAGCATTGCGAAAGAAAGGCTGGACACTTTCAACGGCAGAAAGCTGCACGGGTGGTAGTCTTGCCGCATGCATCACCGCTGTACCGGGAAGTTCGGACTACTACAAAGGAAGCGTCGTAGCCTACGCCAACGAAGTAAAATGCGCACTACTGGGTGTGAATGTCGAAACTGTGCAACAACACGGTGCCGTGAGCCGCGAAACCGTCGTAGAAATGGTGCGCGGTGCCCAACGACTGCTACACACCGACTGCGCCGTGGCTACATCGGGCATTGCCGGTCCCGGCGGCGGGACACCCGACAAACCGGTGGGTACGATATGGATAGCGGTGGCGTGCGGCGAACAAATTGTAACATTCCGACAATCGGGCGATTACGGACGAACCGAAAACGTAGCAAGAACAGTGACGCAGGCACTCCGGATGCTTTTAGAGAAGCTGCAATGAGACAAAAAACCTCTTATTCAGAGAATTATTTTAGCAAAAAAGCTTGCTCATTCGGAATATAAGTGCTTACTTTGCACCCTGTTTTGAGAATACTCGGATAAAAAACAATAAAAAACAAGATAGAAATGTCGAAAATTTGTCAGATTACTGGAAAGAAAGCCATGATTGGCAACAACGTTTCACATTCCAAGAGAAGAACGAAAAGAACTTTTGATGTGAACTTGTTTAGCAAGAAGTTTTACTACGTAGAACAAGATTGCTGGATCAGCCTTAGCATCTGCGCTAACGGACTACGCGTTATTAATAAGAAAGGACTGGATGCTGCTTTGAACGATGCAGTAGCTAAAGGTTACTGTGATTGGAAAAGCATTAAAATTATCGGCTAATAAAAGTAGGAGATACTGAATTATGGCAAAAAAAGCAAAAGGCAACAGAGTGCAAGTGATATTGGAATGCACTGAGCACAAGGACAGTGGTATGCCGGGCACCTCGCGCTATATCACAACGAAGAATAGAAAGAATACAACCGAAAGATTGGAGTTGAAGAAATACAACCCGATCCTGAAAAGAGTAACCGTTCATAAAGAAATTAAATAATATATAAGCCATGGCAAAAAAGACAGTCGCAAGTTTGCAGAGCGGCAACAAAGAAGGTCGCTCGTACACTAAGGTCATCAAAATGGTGAAATCACCCAAAACCGGTGCTTACGTCTTCGACGAGCAAATGGTGTTAAACGAAAAAGTACAAGATTTCTTCAAGAAATAACCTGTACCCTATGATAAAAGAGTAAAGGAGCTTCCGCTCGCTTCGCTCATTGAGGAGATTAAGCTCAATACTCAACCGTGCAAGAAGAGTATTGAGCTTTTATATTAAGAAGCTGTTTCTATTTTATTGAAATAGATTTTATTGAAACCAAAACAGTTTCTAAAAACAATGAATTATGGGATTTTTCAACTTTTTCTCTAAAGACAAAAAAGAGACGTTAGACAAAGGATTGTCAAAAACCAAAGAGAGTGTCTTTGGAAAGATAGCACGTGCCGTAGCCGGCAAAACGAAAGTCGACGACGAAGTGCTGGACAATCTGGAAGAGGTGCTGATATCCTCGGACGTGGGGGTAGAAACCACCTTGAACATCATCGGCCGTATTGAGAAACGGGCTGCTACCGAAAAGTATATGAACGCGCAAGAGTTAAATACAATCTTGCGCGATGAAATAGCCGCGTTGCTCACCGAGAACCGCTCGGACGATGCCGACGACTTTGAAGCTCCCATAGCTCATCCGCCTTATGTCATTATGGTGGTAGGCGTAAACGGAGTGGGCAAAACAACCACTATCGGCAAACTCGCCTATCAATTTAAGAAAGCAGGTAAAAGTGTCTATCTCGGTGCCGCCGATACCTTCCGGGCTGCGGCAGTGGAACAACTCGACATTTGGGGCGAACGTGTGGGTGTGCCCGTTATTAAGCAAAAAATGGGAGCCGACCCGGCTTCGGTGGCTTACGACACCCTCAGCTCGGCAATGGCAAATCGTGCCGACGTTGTAATTATAGACACCGCCGGTCGTCTGCATAACAAGGTAGGCTTGATGAATGAGCTTACTAAAATAAAAAACGTAATGAAAAAGGTGCTACCCGATGCTCCTCACGAGGTATTACTGGTATTGGACGGTTCCACCGGGCAAAATGCCTTCGAACAAGCCAAGCAGTTTACACTGGCTACCGAGGTAACGGCACTCGCCATTACCAAGCTCGACGGCACCGCCAAAGGTGGTGTGGTTATCGGCATATCCGACCAGTTTAAGATACCGGTAAAATACATCGGATTGGGTGAAGCCATGGAAGATTTGCAAGTGTTTCGCCGAAAAGAATTTGTCGACTCGTTGTTTGGAGAGAAAGCATGAAACAAAAAACCATAGATATTATCACATTAGGATGTTCCAAGAATCTGGTAGACTCCGAACACCTGATGCTTCAGTTTGAACAGGCGGGCTTCCGCGTGATTCACGATGCCGAACAGCCCCGGGGTGAGATTGCCGTTATCAACACTTGCGGATTCATCGGCGACGCTAAAGAGGAGTCTATCAACATGATACTGGAGTTCGCACAGGCAAAAGAGGAGGGTCGGCTGGAACGGCTCTACGTAATGGGCTGCCTGTCCGAACGTTACCTGAAAGAGTTGGCTATCGAGATTCCGCAAGTAGACAAATTCTACGGTAAATTCAACTGGACAGACTTGTTGCAAGAACTCGGCAAGAGCTATCGCCAAGAGTTGCACATTGAACGCACGCTTACCACCCCCAAGCATTATGCCTATCTGAAAATATCGGAAGGATGCGACCGCCAATGCTCCTATTGCGCTATCCCTATCATTACCGGACACCACGTATCGCGTCCCATGGAAGAGATTGTGGAAGAGGTACGCTATCTGGTGGGGCGAGGCGTAAAAGAGTTTCAGGTGATTGCGCAGGAATTGACCTATTACGGCATCGACCTTTACAAGAAACAGATGTTGCCGCAACTTATTGAGCAGATTGCGGATATCCCCGGCGTGGAGTGGATTCGTCTGCACTACGCCTATCCCGCACACTTTCCCACCGACCTGCTTCGCGTGATGCGCGAACGTGCCAATGTATGCAACTACTTGGATATTGCCTTGCAACACATCAGCGACCACATGCTCAAACAGATGCGCCGCCACGTCACCAAAGAAGAGACTTACCAGCTGATTGAACGACTTCGTAACGAAGTACCCGGCATCCATTTGCGCACTACACTTATGGTTGGTCATCCCGGCGAAACGGAACAAGACTTCGAAGAACTGTTGGAATTTGTCCGTCGTGCGCGTTTCGAGCGAATGGGAGCTTTTGCCTATTCGGAAGAAGAGGGAACCTACTCCGCCAACCACTATACCGACGACATCCCGCAGGAGGTGAAACAAGCCCGTTTGGATAAGTTGATGACTACGCAACAAGAAATTGCAGCCGAGCTAAGTGCGAAGAAGGAGGGACAAATACTCCAAGTAATCATCGACCGCAAAGAGGGAGATTACTATGTGGGACGCAGCGAATTTGATTCGCCCGAAGTAGACCCCGAAGTATTGATAGAGTGCAAGAAGAAGCTTACTATCGGCGAATTTTACCGGGTAGAAATCACAAATTCCGACGTTTTTGACCTCTACGGTCACATTATTTGATTTTTTATCGCACATAATTTGCTGATTAAAAAAAGTTTCACTAAAATAGCGCCCTGATTCATTTCGCTAATTATAATTACATCGTTGTGACTCATAAAGATTTTACGACTGAATTGTCGCGCAAGCTGGGTTACTCTGCACAAGATACCTCCAAGCTCATTGCATCGCTGACATCGGAACTAACCAACCGATTGCAGACGGATGGCATTGCTTCCATTACCAACTTCGGCACATTCGAGGTGCGGAAAAAGGCGGAACGTATCATGGTGAGTCCGGCTACCAAACAGCGTATGCTGGTTCCCCCTAAGTTAGTACTTACCTTCCGCCCCAGTGCGTCTCTTAAAGAAGAATTTAAATAACCGATGAACGAGAAGCTCAATATACAGGGATTGGTAGAATTACTTGCTGCCGGTCAGGGACTTACAAAGAAGGATGCCGATATCTTTGTAAAAGAGTTTTTTCTCCTCATTGAAGAGGGACTGAGAAGAGACCGCTACGTAAAAATAAGAGGGTTGGGTGTATTCAAACTCATCGACATCGAAAGCAGAGAAAGCGTCAACGTCAATACCGGCGAACGCTTCCAGATAGACCGACACACCAAAATATCCTTTACGCCGGACAACGCGCTGCGCGACCTTATCAACAAACCCTTTGCACACTTCCAAACCGTTCCGCTGAACGAAGGGGTGGAACTTAACGAAGTGGAGGAAACAGATTCCGAAGAGATTACCGAGAAAGAGGCTGATATCGAAGAACCCCAAGAGGAACTCATAGATGTAGAAAAAGAGGCTGAAACAACTCCTTCTTCCCCTGCTTCTCCTTCCTCTACTCCTGCGAAAGAGCCGAATAACAGCACCTTAAAATACTTTATCACCATGGTGATACTCCTTATTTTAATGTGTGGCGGAGCTATCGCATACATGTATTGGGATGATATCAAGTCTGCATTAACCTCACCCTCTATCCCAACCGCTACTATCACGTTGCCGGCTACCACAGAACAGCAGACAGCGGAAACAGCAGAAAACGACACGGTCTTGGCAACCGTCGCAACTGCAACCACCACCACAACGACAACTGCCGATGCAGCTACAACTACCGACGAACCTACTCCTCCTCCCTTCGAGGTAGATTCTACCGGTTATATCATCACCGGTACCAAAACCACACATACCGTCCGATACGGCGAAACCCTGACCCGCATATCTCTTCGTTATTATGGCACCAAGGGTCTCTATCCCTACATTGTGATGCACAATAAAAACAGCATCAAGAACCCCAACCAACTGGTATATAATACCGTCCTCCAAATCCCCGAACTACGCAAAAAATAGAGGCTGCTTCTAAGCAGAATGCCGGGAGGTGCAAAACTCCCCGGTTGCGGCGACGCATTTATCAAAGTGTCAAAACGTCAAACGAACCCTCGAAAAACGCCCCTATTTCGGACTGAAGTACGGCTTGGTGACTTTCGTGCGAGTATAGCGCGTTAAACTATGTAAAAATAGCACCTTAATACGCATACTCACAGAAAGATATAAAGAAATTATGTCAAAAAA
>JAISHU010000015.1 GCA_031262385.1 Mediterranea sp. (in: CFB group bacteria) | reverse complement strand
ACATTTTTCGCAAAGTATAAGTTAGCTAAAAGCACAAGATTGTAACAATATGATATACAAATAGAGAATAATACGACAATGTGCCAATCTACTAATGTGCGAATGAGGCGGTGCACCTTAATAATGTGCTAATATGGCAATATCTCTGCAATTATGCGTACATTTGTTGCCACTAAAGAGACCATTTCAATGAAAGCAAAATTTATGAGCCTCGCAAGTGGCAGTAGCGGTAACTGCTATTATATTGGAGTAGAGAATTACGGTATATTAATTGACGCAGGCATTGCCGTGCGGACGATAAAAAAACGATTGAAAGAGGCAGGCATCCCCATGGAGAGTGTACGTGCCGTGTTTGTTACGCACGACCATGCCGATCATATAAAAGGTGTGGGCGGACTTGGCGAAAAACTGCACATCCCCATTTATACCACCGCTGCCATACATCAAGGCATCAACCGCAGCTATTGCGTCACCGAAAAGCTGCACACTTGCGTACATCATATCGACAAACAACAACCTTTACAAATAGCCGACATCGGCATAGAAGCTTTTGAGGTGCCGCACGACGGTACGGACAATGTGGGCTACTGCATCAACATCGCCGGCAATAACTTCGTATTTCTAACGGACTTGGGCGAGATTACTTCCATCGCCGCTCCCTACATCCGCCGCGCCAACTATCTGGTAATGGAGGCAAACTACGACGAAAAGATGTTGCGCACAGGCGTCTATCCCGAACACCTGAAGAGACGCATCCAAAGCTCGACGGGGCATCTTAGCAACCTCACCACAGCGAATTTCCTTGCCGAACACTTCGACACGCAACTCCGCCACGTATGGTTGTGCCACCTCAGCAAGGACAACAACACCCCCGAACTTGCCTACAACACCGTGGCGCAGAAACTGCACGAAAAAGGAGTGGTTGCCGGAACGGACGTACAACTCCAAGCTTTGTCGCGAAATACAGCTTCACAACTGTATGAATTTGAATTATAAATTGCTACTTTTGCAACTCAAACAACTAAAGAACCCAAGGGAACACCATGGATAATTACATTGTTTCGGCACGAAAATACCGCCCCACCACTTTCGAGTCGGTAGTAGGACAACATGCGCTGACTACCACTCTGAAAAATGCCATAACAACCGGCAAGTTGGCTCACGCCTATCTCTTTTGCGGACCGCGAGGTGTGGGGAAAACCACCTGCGCACGCATCTTTGCCAAAACCATCAACTGCATGAACCTCACGCCCGAAGGCGAAGCATGCAACGAATGCGAATCGTGCGTGGCGTTCAACGAACATCGCTCGTACAACATATACGAACTGGATGCCGCCTCCAATAACTCGGTCGACGACATCCGCCAATTGGTAGAACAGGTGCGCATCCCACCCCAAATAGGAAAGTACAAAGTTTACATCATCGACGAGGTACACATGTTATCGGGACCGGCTTTCAACGCTTTCCTCAAAACGTTGGAAGAACCACCACACCACACCATATTTATATTGGCAACCACCGAAAAGTACAAGATAATACCCACCATCTTGTCGCGCTGCCAAATCTACGACTTTAACCGCATCGGTGTGGAAGACATCGTGGCTCACTTGGCACGCATTGCGGCACGCGAACAGATTGTGTCGGAACCCGAAGCACTCAACGTCATCGCCCTGAAAGCCGACGGCGGTATGCGCGATGCCCTCTCCATCTTCGACCAAGTGGTGAGCTTTACCGGCGGACACATCACTTACAAAAGCGTCATCGAAAACCTTAATGTGCTGGACTACGAGTACTACTTCAGACTCACCGACCAGATGCTGAACAACCAAGTAAGCGAAGCACTGCTACTACTCAACGAAGTGATAAACAAAGGGTTTGATGCCGGACACTTCATCACCGGACTTGCCTCGCACTTCCGCGACCTGCTGGTAAGCAAAGACTCCGCAACTCTGCCGCTACTCGAAGTGGGCGCAAGCATACGCAGACAATACGGAACACAAGCACAACAGTGTCCGCAGAAGTTCCTCTATCGCGCCATCAAACTGTGTAACGATGCCGACCTCAACTATCGACTCAGCAAAAACAAACGCCTGCTGGTGGAACTGACGCTGATACAGATAGCGCAACTCACCGACGAAACCGGCGATGTGGAAGGTGGGCGTAGCCCTAAACAAGCAATAAAACCTATATTCAACACGCCGCAAACACCGCAAGCATCGCAAGCGCAAGCACAACCGATGCAATCGGTGCGGCAACCCGACACACCGACACCAACGGTTGCCCCTGCCGCCACCCGCCCCACGACCCCTCATCAACCGCCTACGGATGTGCTGGAAGCATTGAGGCGCGAGGAGAAGAAACCGCCGGTGATGACGATGCCCAAACTGAGCATATCTATCAAGCAGACACACACCGCCGGCGAAGCTACCGCAACACAGCAAGCTGTCGCCGCACCCCTACCCTCCGCACAAGAGACAGCGCAAGAGTTCCGTCCCTTCGGACAAAACGAGTTGAACGATGCATGGCTGTCGTTTGCCGCCACGCTGCCGCACGAACAGATTGCACTCGCCAAACGCATGCAAGTATTGCGCCCGGCGATGCTCGACGAGGTGACGTTCGAGATTGTGCTCGACAACGACATTGCCGTGAAGGAGTTTACCGAACTGATTCCTACCCTGCAAGATTATATCCGCCCCCAACTGAGAAACGCACGGGCAACCATGCGCGTCAGACTGAGCGAACCCGAAGAAAATAAACGACCGGTGAGCAAAGTAGAAAAGTATCAGATGATGGTAGAAAAGAACGAAGCATTGGCGGAACTGAAAGAGACTTTCGGATTGGAACTTTATTAATATGTATAATTAAAAAACAATGCCACTATGAGCAACAAAACAAAACGATTCATCCTCGCAGAGGAAGACATTCCACGTTACTGGTACAACATTCAGGCGGACATGAAGAACAAACCCCTGCCGCCGCTTAACCCAGGCACTAAGCAACCCCTGAAGCCCGAAGATCTCTTCCCCATTTTCGCACAAGAGTTGTCGCGTCAGGAACTCAATCAAACCGACACTTGGATTGAAATTCCCGAAGAGGTGCGCGACATGTACAAATATTATCGCAGCACTCCGCTGGTGCGTGCCTACGGATTGGAAAAAGCATTGGGCACACCGGCACACATCTATTTCAAGAACGAAAGCGTTAGTCCCGTAGGCTCGCACAAGCTCAACTCGGCACTGGCACAGGCGTATTACTGCAAACAAGAGGGAATCACCAACGTCACCACCGAAACGGGTGCGGGACAGTGGGGAGCCGCCCTTGCCTACGCCACGAAAGTGTTCGGAATAGAAGCCGCCGTTTATCAGGTAAAGGTGAGCTACGAACAAAAACCTTATCGCCGCAGCATCATGCAGACGTTCGGTGCTCAGGTCACCGCATCGCCCTCTATGTCCACCCGCGCCGGAAAAGATATTCTGACAGCTCATCCCAACTACCAAGGCTCGCTGGGTACCGCTATATCCGAAGCCATAGAACTGGCTCTCAATACTCCTAACTGCCGCTACACACTGGGGTCTGTACTGAGCCACGTAGCCTTGCACCAAACCATCATCGGACTGGAAGCCGAGAAACAAATGGCAATGGCGGGCGAATATCCCGACATGGTGATAGCCTGCTTCGGCGGAGGCTCTAACTTTGGCGGCATCGCATTCCCCTTTATGCGCCACACCATACTGGAAGGCAAACAAACACGCTACATCGCTGCCGAACCGGCATCGTGTCCCAAACTGACGCGCGGAAAGTTCCAATACGACTTTGGCGACGAAGCCGGATATACCCCGCTGCTGCCCATGTTTACACTGGGACACAACTTTGCTCCCGCCAACATTCACGCAGGCGGTTTGCGCTACCACGGCGCAGGCGTCATCGTATCGCAACTGTTGAAAGACGGATATATGGAAGCGGTGGACATCAAGCAATTAGAATCGTTCGAAGCGGGATGCCTCTTTGCACAAGCCGAAGGCATTATCCCCGCACCCGAATCGTGCCACGCCATAGCGGCAACCATTCGCGAAGCCAACAAATGCAAAGAGACGGGCGAAGAGAAGGTAATCTTGTTCAACCTTTCGGGACACGGACTTATCGACATGACTTCGTACGACAAGTACCTTGCCGGCGACTTGGTGAACTACGAACTGACAGACGCCGACATTCAAAAGAATTTGGATGAGATAGGGCAGTTGTAACTACTTCTGCACGGCTTTCTTAAGCCGGTTTACCGCATGTTCCAGCGATTCGGTGGGTTCTATGATGTTGTAGGCTTTCCAAAAGTCCTCGTCCCAATATTGATTGGCAATATCATAGAACACCTGTCGCTGCTTAAAAGCATCCCGGTAGGCAATCTTTTCCTGCACATCGCTGTGGTGGTCGGTTACCACCATTTCGGTGAGCACCGTGTAGCCCGACGAGAATAGCCGACGCTTCCAGTCGCACCTAAAGCGCATTTCGTTGCGTATGTAGTTGAGGTAACTCTTGCCGTTCACCGTCTTATAGGTCACCAAGTAAGAGACTTCCTGCGGACGGAAACGCAAACCCAAAGGCTTCTTGTGCAGAATGGCAGCAGTGGCTTTCAGTCGGTCTTTCATATCCATCTCGAACTCCGCCCGCGTAAACGTCAGCGTTTCGTAATCAATATAAAACTTCCCGTGGTTCAATGCATACGGCGTGATTACCGCCGGACGGAAACTCACCACATACTGCGTGCGGTTGTCCAGTGCCACCGGTTCCTCCATTTTATACTCGTACTGATACAGGCTTTCCGCATCAAGCAACGTATATTCGTTTTTCACCACATCCAGATAGATGGAGATGTTGGGACCGCCAATCACCTTCACAGCCAGTGTATCGCTACGCTTCTGACTAATGAGGCGGCGTCCTCTCATAATCTGTACACGGTCTCTGTCGGGGGTACGTTCGGTGTACGAAGTTTTGTAGATATCTATCACCGCTTCGGCAACACTGATATAGCGCGAGCCTTTGCGCACCGTTTCGCGATAGAAACCGGTGAGCATATTGGGCAGAACGGAATAATTTTCGGGAATTTTCTTCAGTGCCTCTTCCACAATGGTTCGCGGATCACCATAGACCACCACCTCGCGGAGCAAGTTGGGTGCCGGAATCATGTAGATAGTCAGTTCGGCGGTATCTTGTCCGTCAACAGGTATTTGAGAGTTGAGGAAGCCCACATGCGAAGCTTTCAGTTCGCGTGCCTCAAACGATTTTTTAATTTTGAGGGAAAAGACACCGTCGGCATTGGTAACGGTGCCTATGTTACTCCCCGACACAGAGATGCTCACATTCTCCAATTTGCGCCGGTTATCTTTATTGCGCACCACGCCCGAAAGCGTATAATAATCCTCTTCAACGGGTTCTTGCCCATAGAGCACCACACTCGGCAAGGTGAGCAATGCCAAGCAAGCAATGATAAACGGAGCACACTTTTTCATCTTCTTCCTATTTGTGGGTTGCAAAACATGAGGTGGTGAAAAAGCCCGGAGAAAGGGACAGTGGTGTTACCTTGGGTTTTCCATGAATCTTTCCCCGGGTGGTTTTTGCGGAAGTGTACCAAGTCTGTTGCGCTGAATACCTTTCAGTAACTCGCGATTAAAATGAATCTCGGCACGCTGAATGGCAAACAGTTTTTTATTCGACAGAATCTTTCGGAACTTATCCAGATAGTGCTTTTCCAAGCGATTTATTGAGATGCGCAAGTCGTACACGCCATCCAACATTTCGCCATACTCGGCATCGGTAATCTTTGCATTACGTCCTTTGCGCAGCAAGGCGCCCGCTTCGTCGTTCAACTGTTTCTTGCGGTCTTGCAGTTCAAAGTAGAGGGGGAAGAACTTTTCAGCTTCTTGGGGTGTCAGTTCCGCCTTTTCGGTGATAAACGCCCGTTGTTTAGCCCTAAATTCTTCGGGAGAAAGGTGCTGATTACATCCGTCGACAGCTTTCAACACGGGGATAAAGCCACACAAGGCAATCAGTAACAGGATTATCTTTCTCGTTGTCATTTAAATAAGATGTTTTGAATGTTAAAGTTTATTCGGCAGTGGCATCCGAAAGATACATGTAGAGCGAATAATCGTCGAGCATGGAGTTTTCCAACACGCTATTGAGATATTCGTCCGAAACAATTTCTGTTTCGTCCAGTGCCACCGGTTCAGCAATAGGGGTAGCTTGGTTAAAGGTAGCCACACGGATAATCAGTGCGGCTCCCACAAACATAGCAGCCATATAAAGCCACGGCTTCATACGTTCCCACTTTGTAGGCTCCTTCTTGATAAATACGGGTTTCTCTTTTTCAGGAAGCCGGCTCATCACTTCGGAAGCAAGAGTGTCAAAGTAACCGTCGGGCACTTGGAAACTATTTCCGCGGCCGACCTTCTTCATAATGCTATCTTCTTCTTTCATAAGCTATTCCTTTTGAGTTTAGACTATAATCTATATAAAAGGTTTAAATATTCTCTTCTAAAAATTTCTCTATTTTCTTCACTGCATGGTGATAAGATGCTTTCAACGCTCCAACCGAGGTGCCAAAGACTTCGGACATTTCTTCGTATTTCATTTCTTGGAAATATTTCAGATTAAAAACCATGCGTTGTTTTTCGGGCAACGTAAGCAGTGCCTGTTGCAGTGCCAGTTGAGCTTTGTCGCCCGAAAAATAGCTGTCGCTTTCGAGCCGTTGCAGCAAAGTGACGTCTTCGCTATCAATGGAGATAGCATTCATGGAGCGTTGTCGATTTAAAAAGGTAAGGCATTCGTTTAATGCGATGCGATAAAGCCAAGTGGAGAGTTTGGCATCGCCACGGAAATAGTCGATGTTTATCCAAGCTTTGATAAAGGTGTTCTGCAACAGGTCGTTGGCATCTTCGTGTGACAGCACCATGCGCCGAATCTGCCAATAGAGCTGTTCGCTATATTGCTTTACAATCATTTCAAAGCCTTTCCGTTGCGTACTTTCGCTTTGCAAAAGTTTTAAAACTTCACGTTCATTGTACGATGAACTCATAGGTGTTTCTTGAATATTTTGCACAAATGTAAAGCTTTTGCATGGAATACCAACTTAACGTATCAAATTTGCTATCCTTTGCAACATTTTTTTCATTTTTGCAGACGGATTGACTGTTTCTTTGCGGCAGATTAATTCACCACATTTATTCACTAATACCAAAATGTTGCATGATGCACAAAGAAATTTTCAGCTTGCTATGTTTCCTTATTATAGGAGTCATTCCCGGATGGGCGCAATCGCTCACTGTTAAAGGAAACATTTTGTCGAAGGCAGACAATCTCCCCGTAGTGGGTGCCTCTGTCGTAGATGCCACGAACGCAAAGTACGGTACAGTTACCGACATCGACGGTAACTTTACGCTTACCGTATCGACCGATTCCTCTCTTACCGTATCTTTTTTGGGATACAAAACACTTCTCGTGAAAGCACAACCCTCCATGACCATTATGCTGGAAGAAGATGTAGAGCTATTGGGCGAAGTTGTTGTTACCGGCTATATGTCCGAAAAGAAAGCCGACCTGACAGGCTCCGTCTCGGTAGTCAAGATGCGCGACGTGGTCGATATACCCACGGGTAACGTCATGAACAGCCTGCAAGGAAGAGTGGCAGGTATGAATATTGTTACCGACGGAACACCGGGCGGTATGACCACCTCGGCGCTGGTACGCGGCACCACTACCATCAACAACAGTTCACCGCTCTATGTTATTGACGGCGTGCAGACACGCGATAACATCGCCTCTATCCTCGCATCGGGTGATGTGGAATCCATTCAAGTATTGAAAGATGCCTCATCGGCAGCTATCTACGGTGCACAAGCTGCCAACGGCGTTATCATTATTACTACCAAACGTGCACGCGAGGGCGACATCCGCGTAAACTTTGATATGTCGCTTACCGCACAAACCTTCTCCACCGGATTTGATATGCTCAACGCACAACAGTGGGGTGAAGTGTATTGGCAAGCTTATACCAACTCTTACGGCACGCATCCGAACAGTGTAGTATATGGCAACGGCAACACTCCGGCAATGCAAGAGTTCTACTACAATGCCGACGGTATCCGCATACGTACCGCCAATACCGACTGGGCAAAAGAGATATTCGATACTGCACTGATGCAAAACTATAATCTCTCGCTCTCTAAAGGATTTAAAGACGGAGAGGTGTCGCTTACCATGAATTATATTGATCAGGACGGATTGATTCGAAACACCGATTTTCAACGCTTCAACACCCGACTGGCATCCAACTTCCGCTTCTTCGACGGTCGCATCCGCGTGGGCGAAAGCGTAGCGGTCAACCGATGGACACGTCATCTTAATCCGGCGGGCATTGAAGAGACTGTAATAGCACAGCACCCCGCTATCCCTGTTTACGACGAAAACGGCGGTTATGCCGGCGGATATGTAGATATTTTGGGCGACAAACCTAATCTGGTGCGCCTCACCGACAATGAAGCCAATAACCGACACACTTACTGGCGTATCTTCGGCAATGCCTTTATCGAAATAGAACCGCTGAAGAACTTGGTGTTTAAATCGAACTTCGGACTAAACTACTACTCGGAGTTCAACTCTACCTTTGTACCGGCATGGCGTGAAGGGTCGCGCTCGGTTTCGACCAACGAACTGAATGTGACACACCACAACAGTACCCAGTGGGTATGGTCGAATACCATAAGCTATATGCTGAATTTAAACCGTCATGCGCTCAACTTGCTGGCAGGTACCGAAGCCAAGAGAGAGTCGGGCGAATCGCTTACCGGCTACGGACAAAATCTGGTAATCGAAGATATAGACTACCGCTATCTGGATGCCGTGACTTCCGGACAAATTGTAGGCAACAACGCAGCCAAATACGCCATGGTGTCCTACTTTGGCAAAGCAAACTATGTGTACGACAATCGCTATTTGCTCTCTGCTACCCTGCGCCGTGATGCTTCGTCTCGCTTCGGACAAAACAAGAATTCTGCCGTATTCCCTTCGGTATCTGCCGGTTGGCGCATCTCGCGCGAGAAGTTTGCAGAACAGAGCGGTCACTGGCTGAGCGACCTGAAGCTGCGCGCTTCGTGGGGCATTAACGGTAACGACATGATTGACAACACCGCCACCTACGGCAAGTATCTGATGAGCCTGAAAAATGCTTCGTACAATCTCAACGGCGACGGTACCACGTTAGCACCGGGCGTCTACAAAACCGCCTCGGGCAACAGCGACTTGCGCTGGGAACAAACCGAACAGTTGAATATCGGTATTGACGCATCCTTCCTCGACAACAGATTGGGAGTAACCCTTGATTATTTCAATAAAAACACCGACGATATGCTTATACAGCGTCCTTACATCGGTGTCATCGGCGAAGGCGGTTACTATTGGTACAACGGAATCTCCATGAACAATCGGGGAGTTGAAACCACCTTGACGTGGAGAGACGATATATCGGACTTCCGCTACGATGTGTCGCTCAACCTATCTTTCTACCGCAATCGCATTACCAATCTGCCCGAAGATATCTACTACACCTATGGCGGCGGAAACGGTACGGACAAAACGGTAGTGGGGCAGTCGTTCGGCTCGTGGATGGGCTACAAGACCGAAGGGTTGTTCCGCACGAAAGAAGAGGTCAACGAATACCTTACCATGTACGACGTGCAGATAGGCAGCCCCGAAGTGGGACGCATCCGCTACGCCGATGTCAACGGCGACAATAAAATTACCACTGCCGACCAGACTTGGCTGGGCAGCGACCAACCCAAAGTAATCGGCGGATTAAACCTGAGTGCCGCTTACAAAGGGTTCGACCTGAGCCTCTTCTTCAACGGCATGGTGCGCGACGCATGGAACAACTCCAAGTACTACACCGACCTCTTTCAATGCTGGACAGGCAATCACTCCACCCGCTTACTTGATGCAATGCATGCTTGGACTGCCTACGAACAGAGCGGCGTGTACAGCAGCAATACCCCTGCTTTGGTTGCCATAGACAACAACAACGAAAGTCGCGGGTCGGAGTTTTACGTGGAAGACGGCTCGTACATCAAACTGAAATCGCTTACCTTGGGCTACACCCTACCGCAACAACTCACCGAAAAATGGCACCTCAGCAACATTCGCTTCTATCTGCAATCGCAGAATCTCTTTACACTAACCCGTTATACCGGTGCCGACCCCGAAGGACTGGGGTATACCTATCCGCAGCCGCGCACCTTTACGTTCGGTCTGACAATCGGCTTTTAATCACATCATTCAAAAATAACATGCACTATCCTTATGAAAAAAATAACACTCATACTACTGACTCTGCTCATTCTCGCAGCTTGTGACGAATCGAGCTTCCTCGATATTCGCCCGCAAGGGACACTCAACGAATCGAGTCTGAATTCCGAAAAAGGAGTAAATCTACTCATTAGTGCTGCATACGCAGGACTGACCGGACCAGCCGGACAAGAAGGCAGCGTGTGGATGATACCCATGACAAACTGGACGTATGGTGAGATACGCTCAGACAATGCCTATAAAGGTGGAGGCGGCGTGGGCGATGCTACCGACCTGCATAAGTTGGAAACCTTCGACGTAGATGCCACGCTGGGCAACGTCGACAGCAAATGGTTTCAGTTATATAGTTGCGTGCAGCGCTGCAACTCGGCACTCGATGTGCTCAATGAAAGCAGCAAAGCTGATGTACCCGAACGAACGGTGCGCATCGCAGAGATGAAAGTCTTGCGCGCACATTTCTACTTCGAACTAACCAGGCTCTTCAATCAGATACCTTATTTCGACGAGAATGTAGACATCAACAACTATGCAAGTATCGGTAATACCGAATATTCGCGCGATGAAATACTGGGTATGATAGCTGCCGAATTGGATGAAGCCGCTGCCGTACTACCCGAGATACAAACCGAGAAAGGGCGCATCAACAAAAACATAGCCTACGCCTACGAAGCTAAGGTCAAACTCTATCGGGCTTACGAACAAGATGCCGTCACCCATGCCGTTACCGGCGTCAACTCTGCGTTGCTCAATGAGGTGATACAGCTTTGCGACCGACTCAATGGTAAATACGACTTGCTTGAAGACTTTCAGCAACTCGACCAAATGGCTTACGAGAACGGACGTGAGTCGGTCTTTGCCGTGCAATACTCCATGAACGACGGAACCGCCGATGCCGGACGCATTAACTGGAGCAACCTGCTCAACGCGCCCAAAGGTCCCTACAACGGTGATGGATTCTTCTTACCCAGCCAGAACCTGATTAATGCCTATCGCACGGATGCCGACGGTCTGCCGATGTTCGACAGCTTTAACGAGATAAATATCGATGCCGATAGTAACGTCGATCCCCGTCTTGACTTTATCGTGGGGCGTCCCGGTATCACTTGGAAAACCTATCCCAACGAGCCGTGTCAAGCATCGTGGGTACGCGACCAAGGCACTTATGGCGAATATTGTACCAAACGCTTCTTTGTCTCACCCGAAAGCGGCGATATGTTCGCCGGATGGCCGTGGGGTGCATCGGGCTTGAACTGGCAAATTATCCGCTATGCCGACGTACTGCTCTGGAAAGCTGAAGCACTGATAGAAATAGGTGATGCCACCGGACTGGAAGAGGCACGCCAAATCATCAACCGCATCCGTCTACGCGCTAAAAACAGCCCTCGTGTGAAAGACTTCGATAATCCGACGGAAGATGCAGCCCGCTATCTTATTAATGAATATCCGACTGACGGCTGGACACAATCGTACGCCCGACAGGCATTACGCTTCGAAACCCGACTGGAAACTGCGATGGAAGGCGAACGTTATTTCGATCTGGTGCGTTGGGGCGAAGCTGATAACATTATGCCACAGTTTCTCAACACTGAAAGGGAACGACGTGTCTACTACTCCGTTGCCACCTTCACCGCAGGGCAAGACGAGTATCTGCCCATCCCCCTGCCGCAATACAATTTCTCGCACGGACTCTATAAACAGAATCCGGGCTACGGAGAGTTTTAACAGCAGATTTCATATCGTAATATCTATGTAAATATCGCATATCATATGAACAGATTACTCATCTTATACGCCACAGCTCTCTGCCTGTTTGGCGCATGCAGTCCGCAAGCCATCGACGAGCCTTATCGTCCCGCTTACCACTTCACACCTGCCACCGGTTGGATGAACGACCCCAACGGTATGGTTTACCTCGACGGCGAATATCACCTGTTTTACCAATACAACCCCGCCGACATTGTATGGGGACCGATGCATTGGGGACATGCTGTCAGCACTGACCTCGTTCATTGGAATCATCTGCCCGTTGCACTCTATCCCGATTCGTTGGGTACCATCTTCAGCGGCAGTGCCGTAATAGACACAGACAACACCGCCGGCTTCGGTGCCGGTGCCATGATTGCCATCTATACTTCTGCGGGAAAAGCACAAACACAAAGCATCGCTTACAGCACCGACCGCGGACGCAGCTTTACCAAGTATGCCGACAACCCCGTGTTGACCGACACACTGCCGGACTTTCGCGACCCGAAGGTGTTCTGGTACGAACCGTTGCGACGCTGGACAATGATTCTTGCCGCCGGGCAAGAGATGCGTATCTACTCATCACCCAACTTAAAGGAGTGGACATATCGTAGCAGCTTCGGTATCGGACAGGGTGCGCACGGTGGTGTGTGGGAGTGTCCCGACTTGTTTGAACTTCCGGTTACCGACACAAACGAGAACCGATGGGTGCTTATCTGCAATCTCAATCCGGGTGGACCTTTTGGCGGCTCTGCCACACAATACTTCACAGGTTCATTCGACGGCAATAGCTTCATCAACGAAGCACCCGTCGAAGCAATCAAGTGGATGGATTGGGGTAAGGACCATTATGCCACCGTAACATGGAATGATGCACCCGACGGACGGCGCATCGCATTGGGATGGATGAGCAACTGGCAATATGCCGACAAGGTTCCCACCTTACATTTCCGCAGTGCCAACACCGTACCCCGCGACCTGTCGCTCTATCGTCAAGAAGAGGGAATTTATCTGCAATCCTCGCCTTCTCCCGAACTATACGCACTGCGTGGAAAGGCAAAAAAGTCGGCAGATATTACCGTGGAACGCTCGTACAGCATCGGCGAACTGTTGACAGATGCCAACGGTGTATATGAACTGGAGCTTACGCTGACCCATCTTACAGCCGAAGTTGCAGGTTTCACACTCTTCAACGACCATGGCGACCAGATAGATTGCTACTACAACAGGATGGAACGAACACTATACTTCGACCGTACCAAGAGCGGACAGACAGCTTTCAGCACCGACTTCCCCGCTATTACGGCAGCTCCTGTGGAGAGCGGCGACACACTTACGCTACAACTGTTGGCAGACCGTTCGAGCATAGAAATTTTTATCGACGGCGGACGCAAAGTGATGACAAATCTTGTCTTCCCCACCCTACCCTATCACCGCATAAGCTTCTATGCCAAAGGCGGTACTTATAAGCTATCGACCACCTTTTATCCGTACAAATCATGAAGCAAGTAAGCAAACAACTATTGCCCATTATGCTGGCATTTGTTGCCATGGGCTTTGTAGATTTGGTGGGTAGTGCCACCAGCTACGTAAAACACGACCTGCAACTGTCGGACACCGTAGCCAATATTTTCCCATCGATGGTGTTCTTCTGGTTTCTTATCTTCTCGGTACCTACCGGCATACTGATGAATCGCATCGGACAACGACGAACGGTACTGCTGAGTCTCGTTGTCACACTGGCGTCGTTACTGCTACCACTGGTAAGCTACACGTTTACTTCGATGTTGTTGTCGTTCTCATTGCTGGGTATCGGTAACACGCTGATGCAGGTAGCTCTCAACCCGCTACTATCCAACGTGGTGCAGGGCAACCGTCTGGCAAGTGCCATCACCTTCGGACAGTTTGTCAAAGCCATAGCCTCGTTCTCGGCACCACTCATTGCGCGCTATGCGGCGATGCAGTTCGATAATTGGCGGTTGCTATTCCCTGTGTTTATGATAGTTGCCGTGATGGCTGTGCTATGGCTGGGTAGTACAAATATTGACGAAGGAGAACGAACACGCACACAAAGTTCGTCGTTCAGCGAATGTTTCGCGCTGCTGGGCGATAAGCTTATTTTGCTTTCGTTCTTCGGCATCATCTGCCACGTGGGCATTGATGTGGGTACCAACGTTACCGCACCCAAGGTGTTGGTAGAACATGCCGGTGTGTCGGTCGATGATTCAATGTTTGGAGGTAGTGTCTACTTCCTGTTCCGATTGGCAGGTTGTCTGTCGGGTACGTTCATACTGGCACGTTATGCGGCACGTCGGTTCTTCCTTGTCAGTACACTCTGCATCTTGGCAGGTTTAGGCGGATTGCTTTTCTTCCGCTCGGCGACGGCGATGTATGTGTGTATTGCACTGGTGGGCTTCGGCAACTCCAACATCTTTCCTGTCATCGTGTCGCAAGCGATGCTGCACAAGCCCGAAAAAAAGAACGAAATCTCCGGACTGATGATTATGGGATTGTTTGGCGGCACTCTCTTTCCGCTTGCGATGGGCGTGGCTTCCGACCTCTTCCACACACAGGTGGGAGCAGTGGCGGTGATGCTGGTAGGCGTGGCTTACTTACTTATCTTCGGCAAAAGCACGCTGCGTGCTTCTGCAACTTCCAATATACCTTAATGTAATAATACCTTTATGAATCAGATTATCGTAGGAATGGGTGAAGCACTTTGGGATGTGCTGCCCGAAGGCAAACAGATAGGCGGCGCACCTGCCAATTTTGCCTATCATGTATCACAGTTCGGATTCGACAGTCGCGTGGTGACTGCCATCGGTCGCGATGCGCTTGGCGACGAGATACTCGATGTGTTTAGCGCCAAACAATTACAAGGCATTGTTGCCCGCGTAGATTATCCCACAGGCACCGTGCAAGTAA
This sequence comes from Mediterranea sp. (in: CFB group bacteria), assembly GCA_031262385.1. Lineage (GTDB taxonomy): Bacteria > Bacteroidota > Bacteroidia > Bacteroidales > Bacteroidaceae > Bacteroides. Next base: position 6,935 of record JAISHU010000015.1, on the reverse strand, counting down.
CACTTGATAGCGAGGGAATACCCTGTTACGAAATAAAAGAGGGTGTGGCATGGGACTATATTCCGTTTACTTCCCGGTTGGAGGAATTGGCACAACGCAGTGCAGCCGTCTGCTTCGGCTCGCTGGCACAACGCAGCATCGTAAGCCGTACCACTATCAATCGCTTTTTGGATGCCATGCCGACAGGTGGCGATTGTCTCAAAATCTTCGACATCAACTTGCGGCAACACTTCTACGGCAAAGATATCATTATAGATTCTCTGAAGAAGTGCAACATACTAAAGATAAACGACGAAGAACTGATAGTACTGAGTCGCATGTTTGGCTATCAAGGCACCGATTTGCAACAAACCTGTCGTACGTTGCTGACCGATTATCAGTTAAAGATGCTGATACTTACCTGCGGCACTAACGGCAGCTATGTGTTCTCCGAAGGCATTACTTCGTTTCAAGAGACACCTCGTGTAACGGTAGCCGATACGGTGGGAGCAGGCGACTCGTTTACGGCTGCCTTTACGGCAGCCTTACTAAAAGGAGAAACAGTGCCCGAAGCACACAAATTGGCCGTGAGAGTTTCCGCCTTTGTATGTACACAAAGCGGTGCCATGCCCCGACTACCCGTAAGCTTCTAATTCAAAACAGCATCTAACAAACTTATCGAAGCCAACAACGACTTTCTTAGTTTCCATTTAGTGATAAATAATTATATATCAGTAATATATTGTCTTTGCACTGTGTTTCCATTACCGTCCGACCAACGTCGTACGACCGTCCGGCGTTGGTTGTACGACCGTACGACGTTGGTCGGACGGGCGTACGGCGTTGGTCGGACGGTAATGAGAGTGCGGTACAAAGACAATATCTTGCTGTTACAAGATTATTTTTAACTGAATGGGAACTATTTTTCAAGACCTGAAAGAGTCTCAAAGTATGAGTAATCATATTCTATTTCAATAAAATCAAAACAGCGTCTCAGTTTAAAACACTATTTTTGTACGCCGGTTACGCCGGTTGCCTTTCTTAAAGAAGAAAAACCAATTACTCTCCTAAAACCAACAAAACCGTTACGATGAAAAACCTGCTTATACTCTTGCTACTACTCCCGCTGCTCATGAGTTGCGGAAACGCTTCGCACCGCTACACCATCGGCGTATCGCAATGCAGCGACGACGAATGGCGCCGTCAAGTAAACCGGGAGCTGCTGCGTGAAGCTATGTTCTATGGCAATGTGGAGGTAGAAATACGTACGGCAAACGATAATACCGAACAACAGAAACAAGACATCCTGTACTTCATCAACAAAAAGGTAGATTTACTTATCGTGGCACCCAACGAGGCACTGCCGTTGACACCCGTCGTAGAACAGGCTTTCGACAATGGCATTCCCGTGATAACATTCGACCGCAACATCCTTTCCGAAAAATATACCGCCTATGTGGGTGCAGACAACTACGAGATAGGACGCAGCGTGGGCAACTATATCGTATCGCTGCTGCACGGAGAGGGCTATGTGGTGGAGATAAGCGGATTGGAAGGTTCAACTCCCGCCATGGATCGGCACGAAGGCTTTATGAATGCCATCAGTTCACACCCCGGCATACGATTACTTGCCCGTAGTAGTTCGAACTGGCTACGCGAAGATGCTAAAACAGCGATGAATACCTTGTTGAACGACCTTCCGCAAATAGACGTGGTGTATGCACACAACGACCGTATGGCTGCCGGCGCCTACGAAGCCGCACAAGAAAAAGGACGCGAAAAAGAGATTCGCTTTATCGGCGTAGATGCACTGTCGGGCGATGGCTACGGACTGGACATGGTAAGTAGGGGCATACTGAGTGCCACATTCCTCTACCCCACCGGAGGCGAACGCGTGATGCAGATTGCACGCAACATCTTGCAACATCAGCCCTTTCCGCGCCAAACTACCCTGAGTACAGCCGTAGTGGATTCTACTAACGCCCGTGTAATGCTGCTACAGACAGCCGAGATAAACCAACTCGATGAAAAGATAGGCACACTGAACAACCGCATAGGCATCTATCTGTCGCGCAACATCACCCAACAAGTTATCATCTTGGGAAGTTTGTTCTTTTTATGCATAGTGGTGGTACTCCTGCTGATGGTTTATCGCTCGCTACGAACCAAAAACCGCCTGAACAAACAACTGATGCGGTTGAGCCGCCAACTGGAAGAGGCTACACAGGCAAAACTGCGCTTTTTCACCAATGTATCGCACGACTTTCGTACACCACTCACACTTGTGGCAGACCCTATAGAACGATTGCTTACCGATTCGGACTTGTCGACCGAACAACAACAGAGCTTACAGTTAGTGAAACGCAACGTCCATATTCTATTACGGCTGGTCAACCAAATATTGGACTTCCACAAATATGAAAACGATAAACTGGAGTTGAATCCTTCGCATATTCATTTGCTCTCTTGTCTGCAAACATGGAACGAGTCATTTGCGGCAGCTATGCGTGCCAAACACATCCACTTCCGTTTTGATTACGATGCCGATGCCGATTTCAGAGCTACGGCGGATGTCGAAAAGCTGGAACGCATCTACTTTAACTTGGTGTCGAATGCGGTGAAGTTTACTCCCGAAAACGGAAGAATCACATCTGTCATCCAAATGGAAGACAATAGCTTTAAACTCTCCGTAACCAACAGCGGAAGTCTGATTACCGAGAAACATATCCGTTACATTTTCGACCGCTTCTACCAAACCGATCGGCATCACGCCGGTTCGGGTATAGGTTTGGCATTGGTTAAGGCTTTCGTAGAACTGCACGGTGGTACGGTGGAAGTGGAAAGCGATGCTAAACAAGGCACTACCTTCGTGATAAAAATACCTACACACTGTGCAGAGGTTGTTCTTTCCGACAGTAACACACCCCTGCCTACACCGTCTCAACCGATAGAAGAAGTACCGATTCAGCCTTCAAGGGAAGAATCACCCCGCGAAAATGACAAAGAAAAACCTGTCATACTGGTAATCGACGACAACGCCGATATACGCGATTACATACACGGATTATTGCAACACGAATATGTGGTAATTGAAGCAGTAGACGGCACCGGAGGCATCCGACAAGCTATGACTTACATTCCCGATGTGATAGTATCGGACGTAATGATGCCCGAAATAGACGGGATAGAATGTTGCCGTCAACTGAAAAACGAACTGCAAACCTGCCACATTCCCATCATTCTACTCACTGCCTGTTCGCTGGACGAGCAGCGTGCCGAAGGATACGACTGTGGTGCCGACTCGTACATAGCCAAACCGTTTGACTCGCGCGTACTGCTGTCGCGCATTCGTAATCTGATTGCTGCACGTGAACGCCTTCGACAAACCGATGGATTGTCGGCTTCCCTTGCACGCGAAGAAATGTGCGACATGGATAAACACTTCCTTGAGAAGTTCCGCAAGTTGATAGAAAGTCGCTTACCAATTACGCCCCCAACGAGCTATTACGGATTGCCCGACTGAGAAAAGCTGCATCGCTATTAGCTTCTTCGGGCTTAAGCATCTCGGAGGTTTCTACTTAATGCACTTATCTACACCTGCACGCAAAGCATCTCGTGAGCCAGCGTAGTATGAGGAAATAGTTCCGCAGCCTCTTTCAGCAACACTTTTTCGTCGTCGTAGCGTGCCGAGAAATGACCGATAAGTAAGTGTCGTGCCTCGGCATCTTTGGCGATTTGTGCAGCTTGATGTGCCGTAGAGTGAAAGGTTTCTTTGGCACGGGGCAGGTCGCTTTGTGCGAAAGTGGCTTCGTGAAACAACAGATCGACTCCTTTCAACTGCTCCACAATGTCGGGCTTGTAAGCGGTATCCGAGCAGTAGGCATAGCTGCGTGGGGGAGTTGCCGGAGTAGTGAGTCGGGCGTTGGGAACAACGGTACCGTCGGCGGTTACGTAATCGGCACCGTTCTTAATGCGGTTCAATTCGAATACCGGAATGCCGTAGAAATCGGTCATCGAACGTACAATATGGTTCGGCAACGGTTTCTCGGCAAACAAGAACCCACTGCAAGGGATGCGATGGCACAAAGGAATGGTGGTTACGGTGAGCGAGCGGTCTTCGAAAATTAGCTCGGCTTTCGATGTATCAAACTCGTGAAACAACACTTTGTAGGTCATCTGCCGGCAAAAGAAGTCGAGCATGGAGGCAATGGTTTGCTCCAATCCGCGAGGCGAATGGATGTGCAGTTCGGCGGTACGACCCAACAGATTGAGAGTAGATATCAGTCCCAACAAGCCAAAACAGTGGTCGCCGTGCAGGTGGGAGATAAAGATGTGATTCAGTCGTGAGAACTTGAGGTGCATTTTACGAAACTGTAGCTGGGCACCTTCTCCACAGTCTATCATATAGAGTTTGTCGCGCACGTTCACTACCTGCGAAGTAGAGAAGTGGCGGGTAGTGGGCAGTGCCGAGCCGCACCCCAAAATATATACTTCGAATTTTTCCATAACGGCGCCAAAGGTACAAAAAAAGTACCGCCCTTCCACCTTTCACAGGCACGGGCGGTACAAACCACAAATACAAATACAACTAAACAAAGTTTTCCTTTAAATCATTAAACGAGGTTTTATCGTAAGGTTGTTAGATAACTCCTTGTCCCATCATGGCGTGAGCCACCTTCATGAAGCCTGCCACGTTGGCACCCTTCACGTAGTTGATGTAGCCGTCGGGTTCCGTACCATACTTCACGCACTGGGCATGGATGGCGTGCATAATGGTGTGCAGCTTCTCGTCCACTTCGGCTTCGCTCCAACTGATGTGCATGGCGTTTTGCGTCATTTCCAATCCGCTGGTAGCCACACCGCCTGCGTTGACGGCTTTGCCCGGTGCATACATGGTTTTATGCTCGATAAACAAGTCGATTGCTTCAGGGGTACAACCCATGTTGGAGATTTCGCCCACACAGAGTACGCCGTTAGCAATAAGTTGTTTGGCATCGTCGCCGTTGAGTTCGTTTTGCGTAGCGCAAGGCAATGCAACGTCGCACTTCACTTCCCAAGGATGTTTATCGGCTACGAAGGTTGCACCGGGGAACTCGGTAGCATAGGGAGCAACGATGTCGTTGCCCGTAGCACGAAGTTCGAGCATATAGTCAATCTTTTCGCCGCTGATGCCGTCGGGATCGTACACATATCCGTCGGGACCCGAGATGGTGATTACTTTGGCACCCATTTCGGTAGCTTTGATAGCTGCACCCCATGCCACGTTACCAAATCCGGAAATGGCAACAGTCTTGCCTTTCATATCCATTCCTTTGGTTTGCAGCATTTGGTTTACAAAATACAAGCCACCGAATCCGGTTGCTTCTGGACGAATCAGCGAACCGCCAAATTCCAATGCCTTACCTGTGAGGGTGCCTGTACATTGACGGGTTAATTTCTTATACATACCATATAAATAGCCTACTTCGCGACCACCTACACCGATATCTCCGGCAGGTACATCCATATCGGGACCCAATTGACGCCACAACTCCAGCATGAAAGCTTGGCAGAAGCGCATAATTTCGGCATCGCTCTTACCGCGTGGTGAAAAGTCCGAACCTCCTTTGGCACCTCCCATGGGAAGTGTGGTGAGCGAGTTCTTAAAGGTTTGTTCAAAACCCAAGAACTTCAAGATAGAGAGGTTTACCGAGGCGTGGAAACGCAGACCGCCTTTGTAGGGGCCTATGGCATTATTAAATTGTACGCGATAGCCAAGATTGGTTTGCACTTCTCCCCTATCATCCACCCATGTTACGCGGAAAGTAAAGATACGGTCGGGTTCCACCAGACGTTCGATAATCTTTGCTTTCTCAAACTCGGGGTGTTGATTATAAATATCTTCTATGGAAATAAGTACTTCCTTAACGGCTTGAAGATATTCAGATTCGCCGGGATGCTTTGCCTCTAAAGAGGCCATTAGTTTTTCAATATTCATAATATACTTTTAAAAGGTTATAGTAAGTGTTTCGGTTTTGTTCGTTTCGGACAAAATGTCAACTAATAACGCCGCAAATATAGGTAAACTTTTAAAGCAAACTATAAATTCGGATAATATTTAGATTTATTAATATTAAAATGACACTTCTCCAAAAGCAACAGAGGCATAGAGAAAGACTCCCCCATGCCTCTGTTTGTTTTACATCGGTCAACTTCACACCGGCGTTGACCTCTTATTATATTGCTATTGGAAATTAAGATATTAAAGCGTGTAAACTGTCCTATCTTTTAATTTCCAACGAATCACTCAAATTAAAACTTATAGTCAATTCCCAAACCAAATACCTTGTTGGTGCGACCATACACGTTGGTAGCCGTGTCCGACAGTTTTTTGGTGTAATCGCTGTACGTCGTCCAGAAGTAAGCCACATTCAGTCGCAATTTGGAAGTAAGATTCAGCGCTGCACCAAAGCCGAGGGAGTACGAATTGCACGAGAAACTGGTATCACTTTGGAAGTTGTCCGACAAACCGTAATTGGTCTTTTGGAAACCGCCGCTTATTGACACATATTTGTGCGCATCCCATTCGATACCGGCAAGGTATTCGTTGGTACCGCCGGTAAGTGCTTTCTGCTTGTCGCCCGCCATACCTGCATCTTTGTCGAAGAAGTAGTGATATTCTACCGATGCGCGCAGCGTGGGCAGAAATTCGTAGCCTACGGCGGCAGTGAGCAAGGCAGGGATGTCGTTAGGGGTATTTACACCGTTTTCGAAAGCTGCAAAAGCAGGACGTGCGGCGTCGGGCACCTCCAACTTGGTGGTTTTGTTTTCGATGTTCATGTTTGCCATAAACTCGTACTTCAAACCGATATTCAGCTTATTGAATTTGGCATCGACACCAATGATAGGAGTGATGCCCCACCCTGTTTGCGAGCAATCCAAAGCAATGTTAGTAAGCATACCGCCGGGAAATTGAG
>JAISHU010000137.1 GCA_031262385.1 Mediterranea sp. (in: CFB group bacteria) | reverse complement strand
GGAATATGAAACGAAGAAGGAGCTGTTTAAGGTGCCTTTTGAAACCCGCAGCATTCGGTATATCGACGTTGCGGTAACGGCCAGTGCCGAAGACCGCGCCGCTCTCGAAACCGAAATGGAAGAATACACCGGCCAACTGAAAGAGGAGGTGACAGACTACACCACCTTTGTTCGTGCTGCCGGTTCGGACGTTGCATACACCAATCTTTTCTACACCACCCGCACGCTGCCGACCGATGTAGTTGCCCGTTTGGATTCGGTGAAGGTAGGCGGTGTGTTTGGTCCCTACTACAACGCATCCGACAATACGTTGAACAGCTTTAAGAAACTGGCTGTAGCCACCTTGCCCGACTCCATCGAGTTTCGTCAGATACAGGTTTATACCGAAACCATCGAACGTACGAAAACCTTGAGTGATAGCATTTTCAACGCACTCAAAAAGGGAGCTGATTTCGAGGAGGTAGCCAAACGCTACGGTCAGACCGGTACCGCATCGTGGATTTCGTCGGCGATGTACGAAGGTGCAACCCTTGAAGGCGATGATCTGAACTATATCACCACCATCACCTCGCTGAACAAGAACGAACTGGCCAATCTTTCCATCTCGGCAGGTGCCAACATCATTCTGCAAGTGGTTAATAAGAAGGCTGATGTGAAGAAGTATAAGGTTGCCGTTATTAAACGCACCGTAGAGTTCAGCAAAGAGACCTACGCCAAGGCCTATAACGAGTTCAGCCAGTTCATTGCTGCCAATCCCACGTTAGACCAGTTGGTAGGCAATGCCGAAGATGCCGGCTATCGTTTGCTCGACAAACCAAATCTGTCCAGCATCGAACACACCATCGGAGGTATTCGGGGAACGAAAGATGCATTGCGTTGGGCGTTTGCGGCAAAAGTGGGTGACGTCTCCGGATTGTATGAATGCGGGGATAGCGACCATATGTTGGTGGTTGCTTTGGCCGGTATCACGCCGGAAGGTTATCGCCCGTCCGATGATCCGCTGGTGCGTACCCAACTGCGTGCGGACATTGTGCGCAATAAGAAGGCAGAGAAACTTATGACCGAGCTGAAAGCCGCCGGTGCAACCACCTTGGCTCAATATGGCGCTATGCCGCAGGCTGTGACCGATTCGGTGAAATTGGTAACCTTTACCTCAAACCCCGGTGTTGCAGTGTTGCGTAGCAGCGAACCCATCATTGCCGCCTATGCTTCGGTTGCCCAGGAGGGAAAACTGAGTGCTCCGCTGCAAGGAAACAACGGCGTTTTCGTGTTGCAAGAATACTCCAAAGATAAGTTGAACGAAACCTATGATGCCAAGGCAGAGGAGGACAATCTGCAACGCACCTACGGGATGATGACGAGTTCGTTTGTCGGAGACTTGTATCAAAAGGCTAAGGTGAAAGATAATCGTTACCTCTTTTTCTAATCGGAACGATTTACTTGACATAGTCGTAGCTACTAATAGATGATGCAAATGACGCAGATGGATGGCCTATTACCCGCGTCATTTGCATCATCTGCATCTATCCCCCAATAGAATCAAAAAACAGAGCCTGATATGATAACGTTGTTGGGATTAACCCTCGCCGAACTTCAAGCATTAGTCAAGCGATTGGATATGCCGTCGTTCGCAGCCAAACAACTGGCCGACTGGCTATATCGCAAGCGGGTTGGCTCGATTGATGAGATGACCAATCTCTCTTTGCGCCATCGCCAATTGTTGAAAGAAGTAAGCGAAGTGGGAGGGGATGCACCGGTAGAGGCCGTGCGTTCGGTTGACGGTACGGTCAAATACCTCTACCGCGCCGGGGAAGAAGCTTTTGTGGAGGCGGTCTATATTCCCGAAGAAGATCGTGCCACACTCTGTATCTCTTCCCAGATAGGCTGCCGAATGAATTGCAAGTTTTGTATGACCGGACAACAAGGCTTCTCCGGACAACTAACGGCCAACCGTATCCTCAACCAGATCAGTTCGTTGCCCGAGCACGATACGCTGACCAATGTGGTGTTTATGGGAATGGGCGAACCGTTGGATAATCTGGATGAGGTGCTAAAGGTCTTGGAAATCATGACTGCTTCTTATGGATACGGATGGAGTCCCAAGCGAATCACCCTTTCCACCGTAGGACTTCGCAAAGGGTTGCGTCGCTTTATCGAAGAGTCGGAATGTCACCTGGCCATCAGTTTGCATGCTCCCATGCCACTGTTGCGCCGCGAATTGATTCCGGCCGAGAAGGCGTTCTCCATCACCGAGATGGTGGATTTGCTCCGTGAATATGATTTCAAGGGGCAGCGCCGACTTTCCTTTGAATACATCGTGTTTAAGGGTGTGAACGACTCGCTTCCCTATGCCAAAGAGTTGCTTAAACTGTTGCGCGGCATTGATTGCCGCATCAACCTCATACGTTTTCATGCCATTCCCCATGTGTCGCTCGAAGGGGCGGATATGGAAACCATGATCAAGCTGCGTGATTATCTGACATCGCACGGCTTGTTTACCACCCTGCGTGCTTCGCGCGGCGAAGATATTTATGCAGCCTGCGGTATGCTCTCTACGGCAAAGCAGGAAGCGACAAAAGAAAATTAATCTTAATTATGACGGATGTGGCTCTTTCTTAGGCACATTCTTCGTAGTTTTGTCTATCATTTTAAAAACATTACTTTATGCGAACGTATCTATCTTGTATCGGTTTAGCCCTCGCCACCCTTTGTCTGACGGCATGCGGGGGGGGCAAGAAAGGGTTTGGTGCGACATCCAGCGGTCGTGCCTATGAAGTGTTGGTAGTTGTTGACCTCGGCTTGTGGGAACGTCCTGCCGGTCGTGCGTTGAACGACGTACTTAAATCGGATGTTCCGGGATTGCCTCAGGCAGAGAGTTCGTTCTATGTGATGTACACCTCGCCTTCCAACTTCGACGGAGCACTCAAGATTGTCCGCAACATCGTGATGGTCGACATACAGAATATCTACACTCAACCCAAGCTGAAGTATGCCAAGGACATGTATGCCACCCCGCAGATGATACTCACCATTCAGGCTCCGGACGAAGCATCGTTTCAGCAGTTTGTCACCGACAACAAACAAACAATTATCGACTTCTTTACCCGTGCGGAGATGAATCGGCAGATTGCCGTGTTGCAGCAAAACCATAACAAGAATGTCTTCGCTCAGGTGAAAAACATGTTTGGTTGCGACGTGTGGGTTCCGTCCGACCTCACCTCTTCCAAGGTTGGCAAAGACTTCTTCTGGGCAAGCAACAATGCGGGTACCGGCGAACAAAACTTTGTCATCTACTCGTTCCCTTATCGCGATAAGAACACCTTCACCAAAGAGTTTTTTGTGCATGTGCGCGATTCGGTAATGAAGGCGAATATCCCCGGTGCTCGCCAAGGCATGTATATGGAAACTAATGCATTGCTGTCTGACGTGCGTCCTTTTTCATTGAAAGGGGAGTATGTGTTGGAGATGCGTGGTTTATGGCGTGTGAAAGGAGATCAAATGGGAGGTCCTTACGTTACGCAGATGCGTCTCGACCGCGTCAATCAACGCATCATTGTGGCTGAAGTCTTTGTCTATTCACCCGACCGCATGAAACGCAATCTGATGCGACAAATAGAGGCTTCGCTCTATACCTTGCGCCTGCCGGATGACAACGGGCAAAATACCCAGATACCCATCGAAGGAACTACTACTAACAACGAAAAAGAGAATGGAAGAGACTAAAATCAAAGTAGGCATCACACAAGGAGACATCAATGGCGTGGGCTACGAAGTGATACTGAAAACATTTGCCGAACCGGGCATACTGGAGTTGTGTACACCTATTATATATGGTTCGCCTAAAGTGGCTGCCTATCATCGGAAAGCACTCGACTTGCCAACCAACTTCAGTATTGTGAATTCGGCGGCCGAAGCCTCACACAGCCGTCTTAGCATTGTAAACTGCAATGGCGATGATGTAAAGGTGGAACTGGGTAAATCTGATCCCGAATCGGGAAAAGCGGCACTTAGTGCACTGGAAAGAGCTGTTCAAGAGTACAAAGATGGGCTGATAGATGTGTTGGTTACCGCTCCTATCAATAAACGAACCATTCAGTCGGACAAGTTTAGCTTTTCGGGCCACACCGAATACCTCGAAGAGAGATTGGGAAATGGAGCGAAGTCGTTGATGATTCTGATGAAAGACGATTTCAGAGTAGCCCTTGTTACCGGTCATATCCCCGTTGGACATATCACAGCCACACTCACTAAAGAATTGATAGAAGAAAAGTTGGCCATTTTTCATCACTCACTGAAACAAGATTTTGGTATCGGTGCACCGCGTATAGCAGTTCTTTCTCTAAATCCGCATGCCGGAGATGACGGCTTAATAGGAACGGAGGAGAAGGAGATTATCGCTCCGGCTTTAGCGGAAATGAATGCGAAAGGTCTTTTATGCTACGGCCCCTATCCGGCAGATGGCTTTATGGGATCGGGTCACTACACCCGCTTCGATGGCATATTGGCCATGTATCACGACCAGGGATTAGCTCCTTTCAAAGCATTGGCCATGGATGAAGGTGTAAACTATACTGCCGGTCTGCCCGTTATTCGTACTTCGCCGGCTCATGGCACGGCCTATGACATTGCCGGCAAAGGTGTTGCCGATGAAAATTCGTTCCGTCAGGCTATTTATGTGGCTATCGACATATTTCGTAATCGTCAGCGCGATAAGGCGGCACATGCCAACCCACTGCGAAAACAATATTACGAGAAGCGTGACGACAGCGACAAACTGAAATTGGATGTTTCTGAGGATACTTTATAGAAACGTATGACAAAAGCTGAAATACAACAAGTGAAATTGCGCTTCGGCATCATTGGCAACAATGAGGCGCTTACCCGTGCAATTGATGTTGCTATTCAGGTGGCTCCCACCGACTTGTCTGTGCTCATTACCGGTGAAAGCGGAGTGGGGAAGGAGAGCTTTCCACAAATGATTCACCAATATAGTCGGCGCAAACATGGCCAATATATTGCCGTAAACTGTGGCGCTATCCCGGAGGGTACCATCGACTCCGAACTTTTCGGTCACGAAAAGGGCGCCTTTACCGGTGCGATCGACGAACGGAAAGGTTACTTTGGAGAGGCCGACGGCGGCACTATCTTTCTGGACGAAGTGGGTGAGTTGCCGCTTGCCACGCAAGCACGTCTGCTGCGGGTACTCGAAAGCGGAGAGTTTATCAAGGTGGGGTCGTCTAAAGTGCAGAAAACCGATGTGCGTGTGGTGGCTGCCACCAATGTCAACTTGTCACAAGCCATTGCCAACGGACGATTCCGCGAAGACTTGTATTATCGTCTCAATGCGCTGCCCATTCAAATACCCTCTTTGCGTGAACGGGGAGAAGATGTATTGCTACTCTTCCGTAAATTTGCCGCCGATTATGCCGAAAAGTATCGGATGCCTGCCATTCAACTCACTGAAGATGCTAAACGGGTGCTCCTTTCCTATCCGTGGCCGGGAAATGTGCGTCAACTCAAGAACATTACGGAGCGCATCTCATTGATTGAAACCAATCGTGAGATTACGGCAGCCATGTTACATACCTACCTACCCTCGCATGAGCACGTTGAACGATTGCCTGCCCTGTTGGGTGTCAGAGACTCCAAAATATTCGACAGCGAACGGGAGATTCTCTACCAAGTGCTCTTCGATATGCGTCAAGATGTTACTGAATTAAAGAAACTGGTACACGAAATCATGACCGAGCGCAACCAACCGATGCCCGCTACCACTTCGATACCTGCTATCATTCATCCGGCTATCAAACCGGTTCATCCGGCAGAAGGTGACATCCAAGACACCGAAGAGTATGTGGAAGAGACCCTATCGCTCGACGAAGTAGAGAAAGAGATGATACGGAAAGCGCTTGAAAAGAATCACGGCACGCGCAAGAATGCAGCGAAGGATTTAAATATCTCCGAACGTACCCTCTACCGAAAGATTAAAGAATATGGCTTGGATTAAACAACTCCTCACCGCCTGCCTACTGTTTATCGCCGCAGCATTTAACTCCTGCTCGGTGTCGGTAGGCTTGGCACCTATCAGTTCCATCGACTATAGCAAGGTGAAAACCATCTCCATCACCGAGTTTCCCAACCGCGCCGACTATGTGTATGCGCCGTTGGCCACCCAGTTTAACCAGAGTTTGAAAGACCTGTTTATCCGCCAAACCCGCCTGAAAGTAGTGGATGCCAATGCCGACCTCGAGATTGACGGAGAGATTACAGGCTACAACCAATATAATGAATCGGTAGATGCGAGTGGATTTGCTTCCAAGGTGAAACTGACCCTGATCATTAATGTGCGGTATGTCAACAATACCAACCACAACGAAGATTTCGAGCGCCAATTTACTGCGTCGCAAAACTACGACGCAACAAATCTGCTGACCGCCGTTCAAGACGAACTCATCACCCTGATGG
>JAISHU010000135.1 GCA_031262385.1 Mediterranea sp. (in: CFB group bacteria) | reverse complement strand
GGTCGGGACGCACACCGGATTCGATAAGTTGTTCGTCCGTCATTTGGCGGTGTGTGTGGCTGGCGGGATGCAACACACAGGTACGTGCATCGGCTACGTGTGTTACAATGGCAGCCAATTTCAGGGCATCCATAAACTTAATGGAGACTTCGCGACCGCCTTTCAGTCCGAAAGAGATGACACCGCACGAACCATTCGGCATGTATTTCTGTGCCAGTTCGTAGTACTTATTGCCCGGTAATCCGCAATAGTTCACCCACGCCACTTTATCGTTTTGTTGCAGGTATTCGGCAATCTTTTGTGCGTTGCGACAATGTTGCGGCATGCGCAGGTGTAAAGTTTCCAGTCCGATATTCAGCAAGAAAGCATTCATGGGAGCCTGTATGCTGCCGAGGTCGCGCATCAATTGTGCCGTTGCTTTGGTGATATAGGCAAGGTTGCCGAAAGCCTTGGTGTAGGTCAGTCCGTGATACGACTCGTCGGGTGTGCACAAGCCGGGGTATTTGTCGGCATAATCGTCCCACGGGAACTTACCGCTGTCTACAATGGCACCGCCTACGCTGGTAGCATGTCCGTCCATATATTTAGTGGTGGAATGCACCACAATGTCGGCTCCCCATTCGAACGGGCGACAGTTGATGGGTGTAGGAAACGTATTGTCGACGATGAGCGGCACGCCGTGGCTATGTGCAATGCGGGCAAACTTCTCGATGTCGAGCACTTCCAGCGAAGGATTGGAGATGGTTTCGCCGAACAGAGCCTTGGTATTGGGTTGGAAGGCGGCAGATATTTCGGCTTCGTCGGCATCGGGACTAACAAACGTTACGTCGATACCCAGCTTCTTCATCGTCACGCCAAAGAGATTATACGTTCCGCCATAGATAGCCGACGAGCATACAAAGTGGTCGCCTGCCTGACAGATATTGAAGAGGGCGTAGAAGTTCGCCGCTTGTCCGCTGGAGGTCAGCATAGCGGCGACACCTCCTTCGAGTGCGGCGATTTTTGCCGCCACGGCATCGTTGGTAGGGTTTTGCAAACGAGTGTAGAAGTAGCCGCTGTCTTCGAGGTCGAAGAGACGTGCCATTTGTTCGCTGGTTTCGTACTTGAATGTGGTGCTTTGGTAAACGGGAAGTACGCGTGGTTCCCCCTTCTTAGGAGTCCACCCTGCTTGCACGCAAAGAGTCTCCGGCTTAAATTGCTTAGACATAATGTAGATTATTATTAATGTATTTCGATTCTTTGAAGCGCAAAAATACAATGAAAAGTATAAAACGACAGAAACTTCTTCTTTTTTTTACATCAATGTATATACACGTTAAACATTTTACATATTTTTGTCCCCAACTAACAATCTTACTACATTTTTTACCCCAAAAAGCAGAATTATGATTAAAAAAGTGTTATTTCTCTGGACGCTTTTATTCACCCTTGCAGGCGTGGCAAGAGCGCAAATCACAACCGCCGAAATGAACGGTAAAGTAACTGCCGACAAGGAAGCAGTAATCGGTGCTACCATATTGGCGATACACGAACCTTCGGGAACCAGCTATGGAACTGTGACTAACATTGACGGACGATTCACCTTACAAGGCATGCGTACCGGCGGACCTTACAAGGTTACCGTGTCGTACATCGGTTATCAGTCGGCAGTGTACAATAATATCCAGTTGCAGTTGGGCGAAAGCTATTCACTGAACGTTATTTTGAGTGAGTCGGCAGAACTGCTGAGCGAAGTGGTAGTGACCGCTGCACGCTCTAAATTCAGTAACGAGAAAACAGGTGCCACTACCAACATCTCATCCGAACAACTTACCACACTACCCAGTATTAACCGCAGTTTGAGCGATTTCACACGCATCTCTCCCTACGCATCGGGCACCAGCTTTGCCGGACGCGACGGACGTTCGAACACGTTTACCATTGACGGTGCCAACCTCAACAACAACTTTGGTCTTTCGTCGGATATGCCCGGCGGTGGTAATCCAATCTCTTTGGATGCCATTGACGAAGTACAAGTGGTGATTGCTCCTTACGACGTTCGTCAAGCCAACTTCATCGGCGGTGGTGTAAACGCCATTACCAAGTCGGGTACCAATACCTTCAAAGGTTCGGCTTACGCCTATTATAACGACCAATCAATGCGAGGCAACAAGATTGGCGATAAAGACTTCGGCGACCGTGCCAAAGAATCAAAGACGGTGTATGGTGCCACATTGGGTGGTCCCATTATCAAAGACAAGCTCTTCTTCTTTGCCAACTTCGAGTACGAACAATCGCCTCAACAGGTGGTGACATGGCGCGCTTCGAAAGACGGAGTAACCGATAACGCAACGATTTCGCGTGCCAAGCAAGCCGACCTCGACGAGTTCTCCAAGATACTGAAAGACCGCTACGGCTACGACACTGGTTCGTCGACCGATTTCCCCGCCGACATCAGCAACATGAAGCTTTTGGGACGCATCGACTGGAATATCAACGAAGGCAACAAACTGAGCGTGCGTTATAACTACACCAAAAACAGTACGTGGAATGCACCCAACGGCAACTCGGCAGATACCGGTTATCGTCTGCAAAACATGAACCGTATTTCTAAATACTCCATGTCGTTTGCCAACTCGTGCTACTCCATGGATAACATCGTAAGCTCGGCAACCGCCGAACTCAACAGCCGTTTCTCGCCCGCCGTATCCAATCAGATATTGGTGACTTACAGCGACATCAAAGACCAGCGCGGCACCAACTCCAGTCCCTTCCCTTTCATTGATATTATGGCA
>JAISHU010000171.1 GCA_031262385.1 Mediterranea sp. (in: CFB group bacteria) | reverse complement strand
TGAGCCGAGAGAAAACCTTCGTAACCACCGGTGAAGTAATTCATACGTCCGCCTACGAAGCCCGACAACCAGTCGTTGAACTTATAAGATACACCCAACTGCACACCATATATATATTGCTTACCGTCGAGTGCGCTGTTCATGACGTAGAGATCGTTAACATTCTGTCCCGTAGCTTGTCCCAAAGGAGCCAATAACGGGTTTATCATTCCCATTGCCATAGAGTCAAACATCGGCAGACCTGTGCCGAACGAGGCTTTTCCGCCGCCTCCCACAATAGCAAAGCTACCGCTGAAAGTCCAGTTAC
Source organism: Mediterranea sp. (in: CFB group bacteria) (assembly GCA_031262385.1). Taxonomy (GTDB): domain Bacteria; phylum Bacteroidota; class Bacteroidia; order Bacteroidales; family Bacteroidaceae; genus Bacteroides. The sequence continues at coordinate 5,066 of JAISHU010000171.1, read as the reverse complement.
CATTTTTGTAGGCAGCCTGCAAGCTTGGAATAATGGGTGCCGAAGCCTTTCCTTCGTAGTGACGTTTGTGCCCCTCTTCGGGAAAGAGCGGGAATGTGGCGTCAATCAATCGCGTTTGGTAAGCACTTTGTCCGTTCAGCGAAAGATACAAACCGTTGTGAGGTAAGAATGCCAAACCTGCCGGATTAGAATACACTCCGTCGATATCAATGGAAGCCCCACGTGCCAACATGCGCAAAAACGCCACATTTTGGTTTGTGTTTGTTAAAAGACCTCCCGCCAATACAGGTGTTGAGCAAAATAGCAACAACATGCTAATCCAAGTGATTTTCTTCATTTTATTCTATTTATATTAATGGTTGATAATACAAAGATAGACACATTTGTGTAGCAAGCAAATAAATATTCTTTATTTACTCTATTTCAACATCGAAGCAGGATCCAGATTATCGGCTTCAATGTCTTTGAAATAGCGATAGGTACCCACTTTCAGTTCGAAAGTAGCAGCATCGTCGGCTACAATGATACCTTTTTCGTGCATCTGCAAGGCGCTAATTGTCCACATCTGTGTGATGCCGCCCTCTACTGCGTGATAAAGTGCACGCGCTTTGTTGTGTCCGTTTACGATAATCATCACTTCTTTCGCCGAAAGCACCGTACCCACACCTACGGTCAACGCCGTCTTGGGCACCTTGTTGACATCGTTGTCGAAGAAGCGCGAATTGGCAATGATTGTGTCGGTGGTCAGTGTTTTTTGACGGGTACGCGAAGTGAGTGACGAACCCGGTTCGTTGAAAGCGATGTGTCCGTCGGGACCAATACCGCCCATAAACAGGTCGATACCGCCGTACGAACGAATTTTTGCTTCGTAGCGCGCACATTCGGCTTCGAGGTCGGATGCGTTGCCGTTGAGCAAATTGGTGTTTTCGGGCTGTATATCGATATGACTAAAGAAGTTGTTCCACATAAACGAGTAGTAACTTTCGGGGTGCGCCTGCGGAAGTCCCACATATTCGTCCATGTTGAAAGTAACGACGTGTTTAAAAGATACTTTCCCTTGTTTGTTCAAGTCGATGAGTTCTTTGTACATACCCAGCGGCGACGAGCCGGTGGGACATCCCAATACGAAAGGTTTTTCTTGCGTCGGAGCGGCGGCATTGATACGGGATGCCACGTAGTGTGCAGCCCATTTGGAAACCGATTGATAGTCCGGTTGAATGATTAATCGCATAATTCTATTTATTTAAGTGTACATTAAACATGTTAAGTGTGTGGGCAGAGCTTAGGGCGTATCAGCCGTTGCGGTCTTGCTTCAGTCGTGCAGCCATTGCCGCGCCCAGAGCCTCGCATTGCTCGTAAACGGCATCGCTCATACCACACTTCATATCTACCGGTGCACTTACGACTTCGAATTTGCTCTTCTCGGCAAACTCAGTCAAATGCTTCACCGCAGTTCCTGCCCATGCAAACGAACCGAAATAACCGAAGTAGCGCCCTTTGACGTCGCGTCCCGATATTTTAGACAGCAACTCTTCTACGGCAGGGAACAGTTGGGTGTTGTAAGTGGGACTGCCCACTATCAACCCTTTGTACTTAAAGATGTCCGAAATAACATACGACTGGTGACTTTTGCTGAGGTTGTGCATCACAATGTTGCGGATACCTTGTGCCGACAGTTCGGCTGCTATGGCTTCTGCCATTTGCTCGGTGTTACCGTACATCGAACCGTAGGCAATCACCACGCCTTCATCGGCATCGTAACGACTCAGACGGTCGTACACCTCAATCACTTTGCACACATTATCGTCGGTCCACACCGGTCCGTGGGTAGAGCAAAGCACCTCAATGGTGAGCAAGCTGTTGAGCTTGTTGAGTGCTTTTTGCACCGGCGTACCGTACTTACCTACAATATTAGAATAGTAACGGGTCATTTCACCCCAATAATGGTCGGTGTTGATGCAGCTATCCATAAACCCGCCGTCCACCGTGCCGAAGCAACCGAAGGCATCGCCCGAGAAGAGCACACCGTCGGTGTGATCGAAAGTCATCATCGTTTCGGGCCAATGCACCATGGGTGTGAGGTAGAAACGCAGTTTGTGATAACCCAAATCCAAACAATCGCCGTCAACTACCTGCATGCAGTTGCCGTGCACGCCGTAAAACCCTTCTATCATACCGAAAGTTTGCTTATTGCCCACAATGGTGATGTTGGGATAATGCTCTTTAATCAGACGGATAGAACCCGAATGGTCCGGCTCCATGTGATTGATAATGAGGTATTGAATGGGACGTTCCCCTATTACACTTCTGATTTTGCGAAGATACACTTCGAAATAACACACATCTACGGTATCTACCAATGCCACCACCTCATCATCTATCAGATAAGAGTTGTACGACACTCCGTAAGGGATAGGCCAAATTGCTTCAAACAGGTGTTTTGTTCGGTCGTTTACGCCAACATAGTGGATTTTCCCCTTTACGATACTTTTAGGATTCATAACCAATTACACTATTTAGATTTATTCTATTGATTGTTTTAAATAACGCGGCAAAAGTACGTCTTTTTCTGCTATGTTCCATACTTCTTGCCCTGATAAGCATCAAGTTGCCTCATTCTTTTCTTCAACAATTCGTTGAACTGATAATTTTTCAGTCCCCAGTCGGGCGCTATGAGAAGCTCTTTAGGCGACTGGGAGATAAAGCGTTCGAGTATCAAATCGGGACGCAAATGTTCGATGTAATCTATCAACACATTGAGGTATTCATCACGGTCGAACAAGTTGAAATCTTTAGGGTTATGGCGATATTCGGCTGCCATGCGTGTGCCGCGAATCAGTTGCAGTTGGTGTATTTTCAACGTAGTGAGCGGAAGTTGCGACAATACGGAGGCTTGTCGCACCAAGCTGTGGTGCGTATCGCCCGGCAGCCCCAGTATCACATGCCCGCCGGTAAGTATGCCGCGTGCGGTGGTGCGGTGCACGGCATCTATTACATCTTGATACGTATGTCCGCGATTGATACGCAGCAAGGTGACATCGTCGGTGCTCTCTATGCCGTATTCCACCAAAAGAAAAGTACGTTGCGACAACTCCTTGAGGTAATCCAGCAACTCGTCGGACACACAATCGGGACGAGTGCCGATGACCAGCCCCACTACGTCGGGCACTTGGAGTGCCTCTTCGTATTTCCGGCGCAACACCGACAGTTCGTCGTAGGTATTGGTGTAAGCTTGGAAGTAGGCAAGGTACTTCATATGGGGATATTTATGCGAGAAAAACGCTTTTCCTTCCTCCAACTGCACGGTTATCGACTTATCGGTGCGGCAGTATTGGGGATTAAAGGTTTGATTGTTGCAATAGGTGCAACCTCCCATACCTTTGCTGCCGTCGCGATTGGGACAGGTAAAGCCCACATTAAGCGATATTTTCTGCACTTTATAGGGAAAATAACGCGTCAAGAACGGAGCAAACTCATTATATAATAGAGGTGTCGTCGGTCTGTTCATTTAAAAAACAATATTGTTTTGACCGGCAAAAGTAGACATTTAGGGATAGAATAGACTCGTATCAATGAAAAAAGTCTTAGCTTTGCCGTCACTTATTACAATAATATGACGCGAAATTACCATCCAACCCTCGTATTTATTGCCGCATGTATCGGCATGTGTTTTTTTGGCATATCGGTCATCACGCTGGGTGCCATACTTCCTTCGCTCACCGACAAATTACATTTAGACACGCTGCAAGCCACCTCGCTGGTCACTTTTCTTCCGCTGGGCACCTTGGCGGGTTCGTTGCTGTTTGGTCCGGTGGTGGATGGATACGGCTACAAGACGCTGTTGCTGCTTAGCAGTTTGGGCGTATTAATCGGACTGGAAGGAATTACTTACTTCGAGACTCTTCCGGCACTGCAATTTGCCGTATTCCTTATTGGTTTGGGCGGCGGCATACTCAACGGCGAAACCAATGCACTGGTTGCCGACCTGTACGACTCCGCTGAAAAAAGCTCGCGCATCAGCCTACTGGGCACCTTCTACGGCATTGGCGCACTGGGCATTCCCGCTCTGCTGGGTTTTTTGTCGGAATTTTATTCGCTTGATACAATCTTACGTGCTATCGGTGTGTTGGTTTTTGGGGGCATACTTTTCTGTCTGTTCGTACGTTTTCCGGCACCCAAGCAAGCGCAAGGTTTCCCTATCAAGCAGGGACTGGGTTTGCTGAAAGAACGTTTTTTACTACTATTCAGTTTCCTACTGTTCTTCCAAAGCGGTATCGAAGGCATCAGTAACAACTGGACTACGTTGTATCTGGAACAGACCACCGCGATACCTTCCGCCAAGATTTTAGTGATATTGTCGTGCATGATGATAGGGGTAACTGCCTCCCGCATCGTCTTGGTATTTTTACTGAAGAAGATAAGCCAACGCATCATCTTACAGGTAAGCCTGCTTATCGCTGCCGCAGGATTTGTCTGCCTCACCTTTTCGCCCGATTTTGTGCGTGCCGCCGTAGGTATGTTACTGGTAGGTATAGGTATTTCGGCAACCTATCCCGTTACGCTCGGCAGCATCAGCAGCCGCTACCCTGCTCTGTCGGGGACGGCATTTAGTGTTGCACTTACCATTTCGCTGGTGGGGCAAACAGTAATCAATGCACTCATGGGAGGCTTAACCCAACTCTATGGCACACAGGTATATCCGCTGCTCACACTGCTCTCGCTGCTCGTCATGTTGCTGTTGTTTCGAACGGTTAGTTCGCAAAAGTAATTTCTTGACCAACTCGCCGCCATAAGTGTACAAACAGACCGTACGGGGTCACTTACTCACACATTGGGAGACGCATCCATTGACAAAGTGTCAAAACGTCAAACGAACCCTCGAAAAACGGGCGTATTTTCGGACGGAGATACGGCTCGTGACTTTCGTTATATAACACGGCCGAAGATGCACAAAGGAAACATCTAAACCAGCAGACTCCTGGGGGAATTAGCGATTTCAGTGTTCAGGGTTTTAATGATACGGTATATTATTTAAAAATGCCGCCCCAGGATATATGGCTTAAACC
>JAISHU010000084.1 GCA_031262385.1 Mediterranea sp. (in: CFB group bacteria) | reverse complement strand
CATGGGCGGTATGGGCGGTATGATGTAAACCCGAACACCTCCATATAAATATGAGAAGTTTTGCTTCCGATAATAATTCAGGAGTGCATCCATCGGTGATGGATGCACTCCTGTGCGTTAATAAAGACCATGCCGTGGGGTATGGCGACGACCCTTGGACTGCCGAAGCCGGTAAAAAAATAAAAGAGGTTTTTTCGCCTGCTTACTGCGAACCGCTGTTTGTGTTTAACGGAACCGGTAGTAATGCCGTGGCATTGCAATTGGTGACCCGCCCGTATCATCTTATTATCTGTGCCGAAACCGCCCACATCTATGTGGACGAATGTGGCTCGCCGGCACGCATGACAGGTTGTCAGATACGCCCTGTTGCCACTCCCGACGGCAAACTTACTCCCGAACTGGTAAGACCTTATCTGAAAAACTTCGGCGAACCACACCATTCGCAACCGGGTGCCATTTACATTTCGCAATGCACCGAACTGGGCACCGTATATACCTCCGCGGAGGTGAAAGCGCTTACCGAACTGGCTCATGCCCATGGCATGTATGTGCACATGGACGGTGCACGATTGGCGAATGCTTGTGTGGCACTGAATTGCGGACTGAAAGAGATTACTGTAGATTGCGGCGTGGATGTGTTAAGCTTCGGAGGAACCAAGAATGGTTTGATGTTGGGCGAAAGCGTACTCATCTTCCGTCCCGAACTTGCCAAAGAGGCTGCCTACATCCGCAAGCAGTCGGCACAACTCTCGTCGAAGATGCGCTACCTCTCGTGTCAGTTTACCGCTTATCTGAAAGATGATTTGTGGAAGAAGAACGCCACGCATGCCAATGCCATGGCAAGAAAGCTGTACGATGTATTGCACACCTTGCCCGAGGTGCGGTTTACACAGAAGATGGAGAGCAACCAGTTGTTCCTGACATTGCCCCGCACGGTAATCGATGAGTTGCTGAAATCTTACTTTTTCTATTTCTGGAACGAAGCAGCGAACGAGATTCGTCTGGTAACTTCGTTCGATACCACCGAAGAGGATATAGATGCTTTCCTTGCTACGCTTACGGCTGTAATGAAGCGGACATAGTACCTTCTTTTATCAGTTGCCGTATTTTTTCGTTCCATTCGTCTGCCGCCATAAGTTGCTCTAACGTGAGGTGCATGCGGTATCTCCAGTAGTTACGGGAGTCGGATGGAACGTTAATGCGTTCGGCAGCTGTGTCGGGGTTGCGTAACTGTCCGTCAATGGAAAGCCAGTCTTGTAGCGAAAAGATACAGAAGAGGGAATTACCGGCAAGGTTCATGCGCAAAATCTGCTCGCAAATTTCGGTCGTTGCTACGGCAGGTGGTGTTCCCGGCTGTCCCAATACATCGTTGTAGAAGCGGAGGGTTTGCGCGGCATCCTCTTCCCACCAGCCGCGCAGGGTCGACATATCGTGCGTGGAGAACGTATTGACCGATAGATAAGGGTATTTTGCCGGAATGCCGAATGTCTGCGAAGGGTCTTTGGGCATGCGCTGAATCTCCAGTGTGAGTATGTGTAGCTCGTTCATTACTTGGGGCACGCAAGCGGGTATCATTCCCAAGTCTTCGCCACAGGCAAGCATGCGGGTAGATTGCGTCAGTGCAGGCAACTTTTTCATGGCTTCGTCGCGCCAAAAGTCGTTGTGCCGCTGGTAGAAGAACTCTTCGTAGAGACGGTCGAATGCCTCTTTCTCTGTTTTGCTCAGTGCTTGGTAGGCATCGCTGCGACGGGCTGCAATGGCAGGATGGTAGCATTCGGCAATGCGATGATCGGGCAGAAAGAGTTCCCCGTTCAACGTGTGCACGCCATACTCCTCTATCTCTTGAGGCGTAAGCGGAAGCGCCGGCACAAATTCACCTTGCAGTCCGCTCTCTCCGACAGGTATCTCCCAAATGCGGAAAAAACCAAGAATATGGTCGATGCGGTAGGCGTCGAAATACTCTGCCATTTTGCGGAAACGTTTCATCCACCATGCATAGCCGTCTTGTGCCATTACTTCCCAGTTATAGGTGGGGAAACCCCAGTTCTGACCGTCAATGGCAAAGTCATCGGGCGGAGCGCCGGCTTGTCCGTTCATATTGAAGTAGTGGGGTTCTTTCCATGCTTCCACACTGTCTTTGCTGATGCCTATGGGGATATCGCCTTTCAGCACAATGCCGTGCAGACGGGCATAACGACAAGTCGCCGAAAGCTGCCGGTGCAAGTGATATTGAATAAAGTAGTGAAAGGCGATGTCGTCATATTGCGGCGAGCGTGTCTCGCATAAAGCTTCTATCTCCTCTTGACTGTACACCTTGTTGTGGTGCCATTGTCTGAAGTCGGCGGTTTGATAGCTATCGCGCAGGTAGCAAAAGGCGGCATAAGGTTGCAACCACTCTTTGTTGGTTTCGAAAAAGTGTAGGAACTTTTCGGTAGCCAACGTTTGTTCTCCTTCTTGGGCGTAGAGCCTGCGAAAGAAGTCCCATTTGGTACGTTCCACCCTTTCGTAATCCAATGCCGGCAATGCATTTAGCGTGCTTTGCAAGGTGTCGAAGTGTCGCTGTTCTTCTTCGTTTTTCAACTTGCCCATCTGTTTTAAATCGGCATAGATGGGATGCAAGGCGTAGATAGAGATTGCATTGTAGGGGTAAGAGTCTGTCCATGTGTGGGTACGGGTGGTGTCGTTGACAGGCAGTATCTGGATAATCTTCAGACCGGTAAGCACCGCCCAGTCCACCATGCGTCTTAAATCGCCGAAGTCGCCTATGCCGAAACTACTCTCGCTACGCAGCGAGAATACAGGGATAGCTACACCTGCCTCTTTCGGACAGGGTAGGGGGAAGTCTATTTCCGAATGAGCGATTACCTGTGTTTCGTGCTCAGAGGCAGGCGGCAGTTCTATACGACGGTTGCCGCTACGCTCTTCCCAAGCAACCACACGCTTCTCCACCTTATTATATAGTACGAATTTGTATTCGACGGAAAGATGCGAGCTATCGGCTTCTATCTCCGCTTGCCATTCGGGAAAGTCTGTATCGCTCATCAGCAGCGGCCGATTGATGTCCCATTCGCCTAAAGCCGATATATTACCGCAGATACCTACGGCGTGGTTGCTGTCGACAGCAGGTGCATATACCTTGAAACAAACTCCGCGGGAATATCTTGTCGGAACGGCATCGCGCACACGATGTGCCGACAAAACATCGGTAAAAGCCGAAGTATAGAGATGCGACAACTTGGGTAAGTCGCGCCAATAGTCTTGCAGATGATAAATTTGTTGGGTGTCGCAACAACGAAAGATGCGGGGCAGCGCATTCCACTCTGCCCGCATCTCTATGCCGTTGCGATAGATGTGATAAACATATTGAACGAGGGTTCCGGTAGGTACCCGAACCTCCAGTGTGAGTTCCCACTGCACACCGTCGGAAGTGTGTAACGGCACCGCTTTGTCGGGTAGGTTGTTACCCAATTCCGGCAAGTTGCCCGAAACACGTACCTCTTCGCTCCACCGGGTGAAGTACTCAATATGAAAATCAAGTATCATAGCTTAAGATGTTATCCGCAACGCGAAGTTCCGCAGGTTTTACAGATAAGGCATCCTTCTTGATAAACTACCGTTTCGCTACCGCAATTGGGACATTTCTTGCCTTTGGCTTCCGTGCCGTCGGTAACGTACTTCTTCAGCGCGCGTTCCACACCATTCTTCCAAGTGTTGATGCTTTCGCTGTCGAGTTGAAGCGAGCTTACCAACTTGATAACCTGTTCGATAGGCATACGGTAGCGCAATACGCCCGATATAAGCTTGGCATAATTCCAGTACTCTTTGTTGAACTTTTCCGAAAGACCTTCGATGGTTACTTTGTACCCGCGTTTGTTCTGGAATTGGAAGTCGTATCGCTTATTACCGTTTTCATCCACATTTTTAATGATGTGTCCGTTGGTGAGCGTTTTGGGTAGAATGATACCCTCGTCGTCGTCCAGCACACCGGTAAAGATTTCGTAGGGTTGTCCGTCCAGCAAGCCCACAAAAGCCACCCATTTTTCGCGGTTGTTTTGGAAGCGCACTACATCGGCATCAAGCACACGGGGGCGTGTTTCTACTACTGTAGGCGGTTTGCAGGGAGGCAATTCGTCTTTCTTGTCGTCTTTTGCCGAAATCAGGATGCCCGAACGCGAACCGTCACGGTAAACCGTACATCCTTTACAGCCCGAACGCCAAGCTTCTACATACAAGCGGTTTACCAACTCTTCATCCACATCGTTGGGCAAGTTGATTGTAACGCTGATGGAGTGGTCTACCCATTTCTGGATGCGTCCTTGCATTTTCACCTTCATCAGCCAGTCAACGTCGTTGGCTGTTGCCTTGTAGTAAGGTGATTTAGACACCATTTCGTCTACCTCGTCTTGCGTGTAACGCTTGGCAGGGTTGTAGCCTTGTGCTTCCATCCACGTTACAAACTTGGGGTGGAACACGATGTATTCCTCGAAAGCATCGCCCGTTTCATCGACAAAATCTATACGTATGTTGGTATCGTTGGGGTTTACCTTGCGACGGCGTTTATACACCGGCATAAACACCGGTTCGATACCCGAAGTGGTTTGTGTCATCAAACTGGTGGTACCGGTCGGAGCGATGGTAAGACAAGCTATGTTGCGTCGTCCGTATTTGGTCATCTCTTCGTACAGGTCGGGTTCGACTTCGCGCAAACGACCGATGAAGGGATTTTCGGCTTCGCGCGCGCTGTCATATATCTCGAATGCACCGCGTTCTTTCGCCATTTCTACCGACGAGCGGTAGGCGCTCAAAGCGACGGTTTGGTGTACCTTTTCAGAGAATGCTGTTGCTTCTTCGGTGCCGTAGCGCAGATTCATGGCGGCAAGCATATCGCCTTCGGCGGTGATGCCCACTCCGGTGCGTCGTCCTTGTCCGCTCTTCTTATAAATCTTTTGCCACAGTTCGCGTTCGGTACGTTTCACATCTTCGCCTTCGGGGTCGGCAACCACCTTATCCAGAATGCGTTCTATCTTCTCAAGTTCCAAGTCGATAATATCGTCCATGATGCGTTGAGCCAGTGCCACGTGTTTCTTAAACAGGTCGAAGTCGAAATAAGCATCGGGCTTAAAGGGGTTTACTACGTACGAGTAGAGGTTGATAGCCAGCAGTCGGCACGAATCATACGGACACAGTGGTATTTCACCGCAAGGATTAGTGGAGACGGTGCGGTAACCGAGGTCGGCATAGCAGTCAGGCACCGATTCGCGCAAGATGGTATCCCAAAACAGTACGCCCGGTTCTGCCGATTTCCACGCATTGTGCACAATCTTTTTCCACAGTGTGGTGGCACTGATTTCTTTCTCCACGGTGGGATGGTCGGAATATACGGGGTATTGCTGCTTGTAGGGTGTGCCGTCGATAGCTGCCTGCATAAAGGCATCGTCTAATTTCACCGATACGTTGGCGCCGGTCACTTTACCTTCGGTCATTTTGGCATCAATAAAAGCTTCCGAGTCGGGATGCTTTATAGATACGCTCAGCATCAGGGCACCGCGTCGTCCGTCTTGTGCCACTTCGCGTGTAGAATTGGAGTAGCGTTCCATAAACGGAACCAATCCGGTGGAAGTGAGTGCCGAGTTTTTCACCGGCGAACCTTTAGGACGGATGTGCGAAAGGTCGTGTCCCACACCTCCGCGACGTTTCATCAGTTGCACTTGTTCCTCGTCAATCTTGAAGATAGCGCCGTAGGAGTCAGCTTCACCGTCCACACCTATTACAAAGCAGTTCGACAAAGAGGCAACCTGATAATTGTTACCTATACCTGTCATCGGACTGCCTTGCGGCACAATGTATTTAAACCGATCGAACAGATGGAATAGTTCTTCCGCACTTAGCGGGTTTGCATACTTCGCTTCAATACGAGCGACCTCATTAGCTATGCGCCAATGCATGTCTTCCGGAGACTTTTCGTAAATGTGTCCGAAAGAATCTTTTACGGCATACTTGTTTACCCACACACGCGCGGCAAGTTCATCGCCTTGGAAGTATCTTAAAGATTCTTCGTAGGCTTCGTCATAAGAGTACGTTTGCTTTTTCACTGTTTTCAAAAAGAAACTTTGTTTTAGAATGCTTTGGCTTACTATAAACTTTTCGTATAAAAAAAGTCTTTCCGATAGTAAACCCAAAGCTATTCCTCAAATTAATTAATTAGTAAATGTGTAGAAGCTGCATCAACCATTCGTAAATGCGTTTGCAAAACTATGAAATGTTTTTGGTTGTGCCAAAATAAAAACAAAAGAGTTTTCTGTAAAAATATAAAGTTTCCCGTTTTATGAATAAACTATATTGATAATCAGTATTTTATAATTTTAAAGTAGTTTGAAAGTTTTCCAAAAAGAAATTGTGTGAAGAAAACAATCTGTACGTAAAGTTGCATTACATGATAATAGAAATTATCTTTTTGTGCTTACTCTTTCTAACTATCGGCATAATACCTTATCTTTGCCCGAAAAATAACAAGTATGATAACTCTTAAAACGAGAAGAACTATTCGCAAGTATCAAGCAAGAGAAGTTGCTCCGGATTTGCTTGATGATTTATTGCAAATGGCTTGCCGTGCTTCTACGGTGGGCAACATGCAAACATATAGCGTTGTTGTGACTCGTGATGCCGCAAATAAAGCGAAGCTTGCACCGGCACACTTTAATCAGCAAATGGTGTTTACGGCACCGGTGGTGTTAACTTTCTGCATAGACTTAAACCGGTTTAGTCGTTGGTGCGAACTACGCGATGCCGTACCCGGTTACGATAACTTTCAATGGTTTGTTACGGGTGCTGTCGATGCGTTGCTGGCGGCACAAACTTTTTGTGTGGCTGCCGAGGAGCAGGGTTTGGGTATTTGTTATCTGGGTACTACTACTTACAATCCACAACCTATCATCGATGCGTTGCAATTACCCCGCTTGGTATTTCCTATCACCACTATTACGGTAGGTTATCCCGACGAGACACCCGAACAGCCCGACCGTCTGCCTTTGGAGGCTATTGTGCACGATGAAATCTATCAAGATTACACTTCCGACCGGATAGATGCGCTGTATGCCTATAAAGAGTCGTTGTTCGAAAACAAAATGTATGTGGTTGAAAACGGCAAAGAGACATTGGCACAAGTGTTTACCGATGTGCGTTATACCCAAAAAGACAATGAGTTGTTTTCCGAAGCCTTGTGGGAAGCAGTCAAAAAACAGGGATTTAACCCCAAAAAATAAAAACCCGATTTTCTCTTTCAGCTCTTCAGCCGGCTTACAACTCGCTTGTAGTTAGTAAGTTCGGCTGAAAGATATACCCTGAAAGTAAAAAATCCGCATTCAGCTGTTTTTTCAAATTCTAATCCTTGTCTTTTTTCTTGAGGAGTTGTTGCACCTCTTCCAGTTCTGCGCGGAATGCTTTATCCACCTCTTTTAGTTGTTTTACCGTTTTGCAGGCGTGCAGCACGGTGGCATGGTCGCGCCCTCCAATCAATGCGCCTATCTTGGCGGTGGAGAAGTCGGTGTACATTTTAGAGAGATACATTGCCATTTGGCGTGCCTGCACCACATCGCGTTTGC
>JAISHU010000082.1 GCA_031262385.1 Mediterranea sp. (in: CFB group bacteria) | reverse complement strand
ACCGTATTGATAGCTTTGCCCGACGGACTGCGCACCACTTACAAGAAAGAACTGCCCTATCTGCCCGACATGCCTGCCACGGCGGATATTATTACCGAAGATATCTCGCTGCTGGAACGATTCTTCTTGCCGATAAAGAAGATTTGGAAAGAGGGGATGGAGTGAACGCCTAAACTCTAATCCCCCTCCTTTTATCTAAAATTGCAAACCCCGTATCTAAAAGTGTAAACCGTAACGTCGCAATAATCCTTACCTTTGAGCATTCAACTTAAATTACATACCCCGAAAAAATACTCATATATGAAACGACTGATTCTCTGCGGCGCAATGCTGCTTTCACTAACGTTACAGGGACAAACGGTGCCCTATCAAGACCCGAATTTAAGTTCTCAAGAACGCGCCGAAGATTTGGTGTCGCGTCTTACACTCGAAGAAAAAGCTAAATTGATGTTCGACCGCTCGGAAGCCATACCCCGCTTGGGTATAAAGACTTTCAACTGGTGGAGCGAAGCCCTGCACGGAGTAGCCAACCAAGGACCGGTGACGGTGTTTCCCGAACCCATAGGCATGGCGGCGGCATTCGATGACGCCTTTGTAACCCGCATATTCGATGCCGTGTCCGATGAAATGCGCGCCATCTTCCACGACCGCGAACGACGAGGTATCGACAATACCAAGTTTCACAGCCTGTCGGTGTGGACACCCAACGTCAACATCTTCCGCGACCCGCGTTGGGGAAGGGGACAGGAGACCTACGGCGAAGATCCTTATCTGACTTCGCGTATGGGTGTGGCGGTAGTGAACGGTCTGCAAGGACCGCGCAATGCCAAGTACCGCAAGCTGTTGGCTTGTGCCAAACACTACGCCGTGCACTCGGGACCCGAATGGAACCGCCACGTGCTTAACCTAACCGACGTTACCCCACGCGACTTGTTCGAAACCTACCTGCCTGCCTTCAAAGCATTGGTGCAAGAGGCGGATGTGCGGCAAGTGATGTGTGCCTACCAGCGTTTGGACGACGACCCTTGCTGCGGCAGTACGCGACTTCTGCAAACTATTCTGCGCGACGACTGGGGCTATCGCCACATGGTGGTATCGGACTGTGACGCCGTGACTGACTTTTGGCAAACACACAAGAGTTCGTCGGATGCCGTCCATGCTTCCGCCGTAGGAGCTTTGGCTGGTACCGATGTGGAGTGCTCCAACGGTGCCTATACTTACCAATCGCTACCCGATGCCGTACGCAGGGGACTTATCTCCGAAGATGAAATCGACAAACACGTGGTGCGTCTGCTCATCGAACGCTTCGACCTTGGCAACTTCGACGATAACGCTCTTGTGCCTTGGGCACAGATACCTATGTCGGTGGTAAACAGCAAAAAACATCACCAGATGTCGCTCGACATGGCACGCCAAACCATGACGCTGTTGCAAAACAACAACGACATCTTACCCCTGAAACGGGGACAAAAGATTGCCGTGGTAGGACCCAATGCCGACGATGAAGCCCTGTTGTGGGGCAACTACAACGGTACGCCGGCATCTACCGTGACCATACTCGAAGGCATCCGAAGCAAGGTGTCTAAACGCAATCTGCTCTACCTGAAAGGATGCGACCTCGTAGAAGACCATGTGATAGACAATCTGCTGGGCGAATGTCGTGCCGACGGTAAGCCGGGCATCAAGGCAAGCTACTGGAACAACCGCCGTCCCGAAGGCGAACCGGTGCTGACGGAACAATATACCACCCCCATTCATCGTACTGCCGAACGTCAGGCTTTTGCCCCCGGCGTACGTCCGCAAGGATTCTCGGCAAAGTACGAAACGGTGTACACACCTGCCGTTACCGGACAAGTGGTGGTGAAACTCAGCATGATAGGAAGCTGCAACATCCGCGTCAACGGCGAAGAGATAAAGCGTGCCTCGTCGTGGCGGAGGGTGCCGGTGCGTGTACCCATAGAGGTAGAGGCAGGCAAACCTTATGCTATCGAAGTGAACTTTGCACAGATGTTTGACTTTGCCCATGCCAACTTCAGCTTTGAATTCGGTAAGGAGACGCCGGTGGATTACGCTCCGCTGGTGGCACAACTCAAAGGGTACGACACGGTCATCTTCGTGGGCGGAATCTCGGCACAACTCGAAGGCGAAGAGATGCCTATCGAATTGCCGGGCTTTAAAGGAGGCGACCGCACCGACATCGAACTGCCCGCCTCGCAACGCCGCTGTCTGCAAGTACTCAAAGACGCGGGTAAAAAGATTATCATGGTCAACTGTTCCGGTTCGGCGATTGCCTTGCAACCCGAAGCCGAACGCTGCGAAGCCATTTTGCAAGCATGGTATGCGGGCGAAGCCGGCGGGCAGGCTATTGCCGACGTGCTTTTCGGCGACTACAACCCGTCGGGTAAGTTGCCCGTGACCTTCTACAAAACCACGGAACAGTTGCCCGACTTTGAAGATTATTCCATGAAGGGGCGCACCTACCGTTATCTCACCGAGGCACCGCTCTTCCCGTTCGGACACGGACTGAGCTACACCACCTTCGAGGTGGGCGAGGGGAGTATCGACGCTACGCAGTTGACCGACAACCAAACCGCTACCCTTACCGTGCCTGTGACCAACTCCGGCAAACGGGACGGTACGGAAGTGCTGCAAGTGTATGTGCGCAAAGCCGGCGATACCGACGGACCGCTGAAATCACTTCGGGCTTTCCGCCGTGTGGAGATACCCGCAGGGAAAACCGTTAATGCCTCCATAGAACTTCCCGCCTCTTCTTTCGAATGTTTCGACCCTGCCACCAACACCCTGCGTGTGATGCCCGGACGTTACGACCTGCTGTATGGCAACAGTTCCGACAACGGTGATTTGAAAAAGATACAGATTACAATAAACAATTAAGAACAAATATCATGCAAACAAAAAATGTATTGCTGATGGGAATGCTTCTCCTGTCGGCTACCGCTGCGGCACAAGATCCGCTGATTCAAACCAAGTACACTGCCGACCCGGCACCCATGGTGTATAACGATACCATTTTTCTCTACACTACGCACGACGAAGACGACGCCGATAACTTTAAGATGCTGGACTGGTTGCTCTATACATCGACCGATATGGTGAACTGGACCGACCACGGTGCAGTGGCTTCGCTCAAAAGCTTTGATTGGGTGAAACGCGACAACGGCGCATGGGCAGAACAGGTGTTCGAGCGCAACGGCAAATTCTACATGTACTGTCCTATTCACGGTAACGGCATCGGTGTGTTGGTGTCCGACTCGCCCTACGGTCCGTTTAAAGACCCGCTGGGTAAACCTTTGGTGTGGCAGCGCGAACACTGGGAGGACATCGACCCGACGGTGTTTGTCGACGACGACGGTCAGGCATACATGTATTGGGGCAACCCCAACGTGTACTACGTCAAACTGAACGATGACATGATCTCCTACTCGGGCGAGGTCGTGAAGCTGGCAAAGAACCCCGAACACTATCAGGAAGGACCGTGGACTTACAAGCGTAACGGTCACTACTACATGGCTTTCGCCTCTACCTGCTGTCCCGAAGGTATTGGCTACGCCATGAGCGACAGTCCCACCGGTCCGTGGATTACCCGCGGCTACATCATGCGTCCTACCGCTAAGACGCGCGGCAACCATCCCGGCATCATAGACTATAAAGGCAAGTCGTATGTTTTCGGTTTGAACTACGATCTGATGCACATCGATACCTACAAGCACCACGAACGGCGTTCGGTATCGGCTGCCGAGATGCACTACAACGCCGACGGCACCATCCAAGAGTTGCCTTACTTTAAGGAGACCACGCTGAAGCAGATAGAACCCTTCAACCCCTACCGACGGGTAGAGGCAGAAACCATGGCGTGGGGTTACGGACTGAAAACAGGCGTCCTTGCCAACGGCGGCATCTACGTTACCCACGTGGATAACGGCGAAACACTCCTTGTACGCGGCGTGGACTTCGGCAAAAAGGGAACCAAGCAGTTTACCGTCAGTGCGGCAACCGCCAAGCAAGGTGGTCTCATCCTGCTGCGACTCGACAGCCCGACGGGACCTGTCGTAGGCACCGTCAAAGTGACACCTACCGGCAGTGCCGATGTCTACCAACTCTCCTCGTGCGACATTAGCGGTGCCACGGGCGTGCACGACCTCTACCTCTGCTTCATGGGCGAGGCGGTGCAAGACCTGTATAACTTGGACTACTGGAGCTTCAAGTAACCTGTAAAAACATTACTATCTTTAAATCAATCAATAATGAGAGGTATTCGAACCCTTACATTCGTAGTGACATTGTTCGTCTCGACCCTGTTGAGAGCCGAAGACGAACTTAAACTTTGGTATGCCCGTCCTGCCGAACGGTGGGTGGAGGCTTTGCCCTTGGGAAACTCCCGGCTGGGCGTGATGGTATATGGTAATCCTTCCAACGAAGAGCTTCAACTCAACGAAGAGACCCTTTGGGGAGGTCGTCCGCACAACAACGCGCAGCCTAAGGCTTTGAGCGTATTGCCGCGTGTGCGACAGCTTATCTTCGAGGGCAAAAACGAGGAGGCACAACAACTTGTCGACGACAACTTCCTCACCGGACAGAACGGTATGCCCTATCAAACCATCGGTAGTCTGATGCTTCACTTTAACGGACACGATACGTACACCGATTATTATCGCGACCTAAACATAGAGCAAGCCGTCGCTACCACCCGTTACAAAGTGAACGACGTAACCTATCTGCGCGAGGTGTTTGCTTCGTTCGCCGACAACGTGGTTGTTGTAAGGCTGACAGCAGATCGGGCGGGTGCACTCTCGTTCACAGCCGACTACAAGTCGCCGTTAGAACACAGCGTCAAGAAGAAAGAGGGCAAGCTCGTACTCACCGGCATGGGGCAAGCGCACGAAGGCGTACCCGCCTCCATCCGTATGGAGACACAGACGCAGGTGTTGACCGACGGTAAGTTTACGGTAGATGCCGAACGCATCAGCGTGTCGGGTGCTACCACGGCAACACTGTATATCTCGGCGGCTACCAACTTCGTCAACTACAAGGATGTGAGCGGCAACGAAAGCAAGAAAGCTTCCGCCTATCTGAAGGCTGCCGTCAAGAAACCCTACAACATCGCTAAATCCGAACACACCGCCTATTACCGCAAACAGTTCGACCGCGTGAAGCTCGACCTCGGCACAAGTGATGCTGCCAAAGAACAAACCGACCTCCGCGTGAAGAACTTCCACAACGGACGTGACATCTCGCTGCCGGTACTGCTCTTCCAATACGGTCGCTACCTGCTAATCTCTTCTTCGCAACCCGGCGGACAGGCTGCCAACCTGCAAGGCATCTGGAACGACCAATTACAGGCACCGTGGGACGGCAAGTACACCATTAATATTAATGCCGAGATGAACTATTGGCCTGCCGAAGTCACCAATCTGAGCGAAGATGCCGAACCTCTCTTCCGCTTAGTCAAGGAACTTGCCGACAGCGGTGCGGAAACAGCCCGCGTGATGTACGGTGCCGACGGCTGGGTGGCGCACCATAATACCGACATCTGGCGCAGCAGCGGCGTGGTGGACGGAGCCTATTGGGGTATGTGGCCTAACGGCGGTGCATGGCTCTGTACCCACCTATGGGAACATTATCTCTATACCGGCGACCGCGATTTCCTGAAGACGTACTATCCCGTAATGAAAGGGGCTGCCGACTTCTTCCTCAGCTTCCTTGTGGAACACCCCACTTACCATTGGATGGTGACCGCACCCTCTACATCGCCCGAACACGGACCCGGCAAGTCGTCGACCGTAGCAGGTAGTACCATGGACAACCAGATTGCGTTCGACATTCTGAGTCAGACGCGCAATGCGGCACGTATATTGGGCGAAGATGCCGCCTACATCACCCGGTTGGACAACATGATACAACGTCTTCCCCCGATGCAGATAGGCAAGTACAACCAACTGCAAGAGTGGCTGGAAGATGTAGACGACCCCACCAACGAACACCGCCATGTGTCGCACCTCTACGGCTTGTACCCCAGCAATCAGATTTCGCCCTACACCCACCCGCGTCTGTTTCAGGCAACCAAGAACTCGCTTATCTATCGCGGCGACCAAGCAACGGGTTGGTCTATCGGCTGGAAGATAAACCTGTGGGCACGCCTGCTCAACGGCAACCATGCCTATAAGCTGATTCAAAATATGTTGGTGCTGGTAGAAGACCGCAGCTTCCGCGGACATACCTATCCCAACCTGTTCGATGCTCATCCGCCTTTCCAGATTGACGGTAACTTCGGCTACACTGCCGGCGTGGCAGAGATGCTGATGCAGAGCCACGACGGTGCGGTACAGTTGTTGCCTGCCCTGCCCGACGTATGGCGCGAAGGCAGTGTAAGCGGACTGCGTGCACGCGGCGGATTCGAAGTAAACATGCAATGGAACGGTGCGGAGCTGTTGCAAGCCGACATTGTTTCGCATTTGGGCGGCAACCTGCGCATCCGTTCGTACGTGCCGCTTACCGGCGAAGGGCTGACGGAGGCACAAGGAGAGAACCCTAACCCGTTCTTTGCCCGTCCCGACATAGCCAAGCCGCTCTTCTCCAAAGAACTTTCGTCTCCCCAATATCCTTTGCTTTACAACATTTATGAATACGACCTGCAAACTGAAGCGGGCAAACATTATCTGCTGAAACGACCATGAAACACTGCACCTTTATCGTGTTATCGCTTGCGCTGCTCGCGGCTTGTGGGCAGCCAAACCTCAGTACTACTTCGCCCGGCGGTGTGCTGAACGCCACGCTCGTCACCGAAGCCGAAAGTACCCACAACGGCACCGTTGCCCTTCGCATCGCCGACGACCGGGATAGTACGCTACTCCGTATCCCTACCATAGGTTTGGAAACCGACCGCCAACGCTTCGCCGACAATCTGCGCCTGCTCGGTGTATCGGCACCCACGACGGTAACCGACGATTACATCATGATTACCGGCAAACGCCGTCACTGTCTCAACCAAGGCACCGAGCGCATCTACAGCCTGATGAACGATGCGGGCGATACGCTTACCCTTACTCTCCGTGCCTATAACGACGGCATCGCTTTTAAATATGGTATTCATGCCGCCAGCGGTGATTCTGTTGTCCGCGAACTGACCACCTACCTCATTCCCGAGGGTACCAAACGTTGGACGCAATCGTACGATGCGCAGAGCTACGAGCGTTTCTACGACCCTACTACCGACGGCAAAGGTACTCGTTTCGGCTGGCGACCTGCCACGCAGGAGTGGGCGTATCCGGCACTCGTTGAGATAGACGATGCTCACTACGCCCTCATCACCGAAGCCAATATCCGTCGTGACCATTGCGGTTCGCTACTCGACAACGAAGCCGACCACAGCCGTTACCAAGTACGCTATGCCGACCCCAAGCAACCTTGTACCGGTGCGTGGGAATCGCCGTGGAGAGTACTCATCATCGGTTCGTTGCCGACGGTGGTAGAATCGACCCTCGTCACCGACCTCGCCGACCCCAACCGGTTTGCCGATAGATCGTGGATTAAACCCGGCACCGCCGCATGGATTTACTGGGCATACAACCATGGGTCGGACAACTACCAAATCGTGAAGCAATACATCGACCTTGCCGCCCGCATGCGGTGGCGTTACGACCTCATCGACGCCGAATGGGACCGCATGGGCAACGGCGGCACCGTTGAAGATGCCGTACGCTACGCTCTCTCTAAGGGGGTGAAGCCCATGATATGGTACAACTCCAGTATCTCGTGGCTACAAGGTGCTCCCACACCGCAGTTCCGTCTCAACGACCCCGAAAAGCGGGAACGGGAGTTTGCTTGGTTAGACAGCATCGGTGTGGTTGGTGCCAAGATTGATTTCTTCGCCGGCGACCAAGCTTCTACCATGAATTACTATCTCGACCTGCTTGAAGATGCTGCCCGTCACAAGCTGATGCTGAACTTCCACGGCGCCACGCTGCCCCGCGGATGGCAACGCACCTATCCCAACATGATGACGGTCGAAGCGGTTTATGGTGCCGAATGGTACAACAACAACCCCATGCTGACTAATGTCGCAGCTGCTCATAACGCCACGCTACCCTTTACACGCAACGTCGTAGGCTCTATGGACTACACACCGGGCACTTTTACCGATTCGCAACATCCGCACATCACCACCCACGGACACGAACTGGCGTTGCAAGTGCTGTTCGAATCGGCATTGCAACATCGTCCCGACCGTCCCGAAACCTACTACACGCTGCCCGAAGCGGTACAACATCTGCTCACCGTTCTTCCCACCGTATGGGACAAAACCCTGCTGCTCGCCGGCTATCCCGGTACGGATGTGGTAATGGCACGCCGC
Organism: Mediterranea sp. (in: CFB group bacteria); assembly: GCA_031262385.1. Lineage (GTDB taxonomy): Bacteria > Bacteroidota > Bacteroidia > Bacteroidales > Bacteroidaceae > Bacteroides. The sequence goes on along the minus strand of JAISHU010000082.1, from coordinate 22,160 downwards.
GACGGTGACACATGGTATATTGCCGGCATCAACGGTACCGACGAGCCGCGTACACTGCGCTTCTCGCTCGACCGAATTGCTTCTGTGGCGACAAAAGCTCTCCTTATAAAAGACGGTGGCGACAGTCACTCGTTCGATATACAAACCGACTACCCGCTACCGAGTGATAACGTGATAGAAGTAGACTGTTTGGCGAGGGGAGGGTTTACGATGACGGTTTGCCCGACGGATTAACATATTGGCACGTTATTACCTGTTTATGTGTTATAATGTCGCAATATCGTGTTTTTAGCTAACTCACACTTTGTAAGAAACGTGCCTTTAAACCGCACGCTATGCATTATCTCCCGCTACTCAACGAACCAACTCCGTGGAAACAATGAATCAACTCGGCGGAAACAACGAATCATCCGCACGGAAACAACAAACTGTCGACGGGAAAACAACGAATCAACTGCCGGCTAAAGAAATTATCTCGGCAAGTTAAGCTGTATTTCCCGGCAAATTATTGTGTTATCCCGGCAAGTTATCGTGCTAACTTGCCGGGATAATTTCGTAAAGTTCTTTTTGAGGCTGTTTTTTCGCGCTGAACACGCTTTTTGTTTTTTGACATAATATCCTTATATCTTTCTGTGAGTATGCGCATTAAGGTACTATTTTTACATAGTTTAACGCGCTATACTCGCACGAAAGTCACCAAGCCGTCCCTCACTCCGAAATAAGCCCGTTTTTCGAGGGTTCGTTTGACGTTTTGACACTTTGATAAGGATGCGTTGCCGCAGTTGAGGAATTTTGATTCAGAAAGTGAGATTATCTAATGAGTCTACTCAAACAAAAGCTGTCGGGAAAGGCGCTCTTGCAAAATAATCGTATATTTGCGCACATAATCATCTAAAAAACAGTCTGTATGCAAGCTCAAATCACCATTATCGTGTGGGTACTTTTTTGCCTCCCGCTTGCAGGTATGGCACAAAAGGCAAACTATCAACTGCGCTGGGGAAGTGTCACGGTACGCTATCCGCAAGAACAAGCCCCTTCCGTATTTCGCAACAGCGCGTTCCATACTCCTGCCTGGCGGGGCGAGCGCGTCAATGCACAAGCTTTGATATGGAGCGATGACGACTTGGAAGATGTAACCGTAACCGTAAGCCGTCTCACTTCGGGGCAGTCGGTCATTCCGCAAGATGCTGTCTCGGCACGCTTTGTGGGCTATGTGATGACCGACGGGCTGACTCCCGGCAAGGATAGTCAGTGCGGCTATCGTCTGAACAAAGCCGAATGGGACTCGTCTATGGTAGCCGATAGACTGGAACTAACCAAGCAGGTACGTATCAAAGCCGGCACTACCCGCCCCGTGTGGATACAAGTGTGGGTGCCTGTCGATGCAAAAGCCGGTACGTACACAGGAAAACTTACGGTTTCGGGTAGCAACTGTCCCGCAAAAACACTCCCTATCAGTATGAAAGTAACCAACCGCACCCTGCCTGCGCCGCAAGAGTGGGCTTTCCATTTGGACTTGTGGCAGAATCCTTATGCCGTAGCCCGTTACGACAGTGTAGAACTGTGGAGTCAAGCTCACTTTGATGCCATGCGTCCCGTTATGAAGATACTCGCCGATGCCGGACAAAAGGTGATTACCGCCACACTGATGGATCGCCCGTGGAATGGACAAACCGAAGACCCTTTTCATTCGATGATAGGTAAAACCAAACGATTGGACGGTACGTGGGAATACGACTATATGGTGTTCGACCGCTGGGTGGAGTTTATGTATAGCGTAGGGATAGACCGCCAAATCAACTGCTACTCGCTCATCCCTTGGGCACTGAGCTTCGACTATTACGACCAAGCCGCTCACCTTATTAAATATGTCAATGCCGCTCCGGGCAGCGACGCCTACAACGAATATTGGGGCAGCTTTATAAAAGACTTTGCCCGACATCTGCGTGCCAAAGGCTGGTTCGACAAAACCACCATTGCCATGGACGAACGTCCGTTGGCACAAATGAAAGCTGCCGTGCAACTGATTCGTCGTGTGGAACCCGAGTTCAAAATAGCGCTTGCCGGTAATTATCACACCGAATTGGAAAGCGAACTCTACGACTATTGCATCGCTTTCGGTCACGAGTTTCCTGCCGACGTGAAAGCCCGCCGCCTGCGCGAAGGCAAGGTGAGTACCGTCTACACCTGCTGCACCGAAGCACATCCCAACACGTTTACCTTCTCCGACCCTGCCGAAGCTGCATGGATAGGGTGGCACGTCATGGCGAAAGAGTACGACGGCTACTTACGGTGGTCGTACAACAGTTGGACAGCCGACCCGCTTACCGATTCACGCTTTCGCACTTGGCCTGCGGGCGACTGCTACATTGTCTATCCTCGCGGTGAGAGCAGCATACGCATGGAGATGCTCATCGAAGGCATACAAGATTTCGAGAAGTGCCGGATATTGCGCGACGAATATCGTCGTAAAGGCGATACCGCACGCCTGAAACGCCTGCAACAAATGGTAGATGATTTTACCATAGAGCATCTGATGAAAAGAGGCGCAGCTACCATGGTGGAACAAGCACGGAAAGCTTGGTTTTAAGAGAAGAATTGCGCGTGATATAAGTATTCTCAAACGAGTTATCTTGATAAAAGTGTAGCTACACAACAATTTTATCCTGATAAAAGTGTAGTCAAACCGCACTTTTATCAGGATAAAATTGTTTTTAGAGACTTACTTACTTATCTTTGCGGCATATAAGTTAATGATAATGATATGGATAGGTTTAAATTAAGCGAGTTGGTGACGTGGAAGAACAGTTCGAAGCGCAAGCCGTTGATTGTTCAAGGTGCCCGACAGGTGGGCAAAACATGGCTCATCAAGACATTTGGAACTACGTACTACCGTCAATGTGTGTATGTAAACTTCGAGAACGAAACCTCTTTGCAAGATCTCTTTGAGAAGGATTTTGATATTATGCGCATCATTCGGTCGTTGCAAATCTTTGCGCAGATGCAAATTACAGCCGACGATACCTTGATTGTATTCGACGAGATTCAGGCAGCTCCGCGCGGTCTTACCTCTTTGAAGTATTTTTGCGAAAATGCTCCGCAGTATCATGTGATTGCAGCAGGTTCGCTGTTGGGTATGGGTCTGCACGAAGGTTTGTCATTCCCGGTAGGTAAGGTTAACTTTATGGATTTGCGTCCGCTCTCTTTCTTCGAATTTCTTTTGGCGCAGCACGAAGAGCTAATGGTAAAAGCTCTGCAAGAAGGAGAGTGGGAGGCGATAGCTCCGTTTCACGACAAACTTATGAATCAGCTTAAGCTCTATTTCTATGTAGGCGGCATGCCCGAAGTGGTGCAGACTTATCTGCAAACCAACGATTTTGAACAGGTACGCCAAGTACAACGCGAAATACTAAGTGCTTACGAAGCCGACTTCTCCAAACATGCCCCCGTAGAGATAGTACCACGTATCCAGATGGTCTGGCGTAGTCTGCCTGCACAATTAGCTAAAGAAAACAAAAAGTTTGTGTACGGTGTGCTGCGCGAAGGTGCACGGGCTAAAGATTTTGAACTTGCCATTGAGTGGTTGTGTAACTGCGGATTGTTTTTGAAGTCGCAACGCATCGCCAAACCACAGTTGCCGCTGATAGCCTATCAAGATCTGCCGACATTTAAACTCTTCTTGTCCGATGTGGGCTTACTTTCGGCGATGAGCGGATTAAATCCTCATACCCTGTTGGAAAAAGAGCGCATCTTTACCGAATTTAAAGGAGCACTCACCGAACAGTATGTGATGCAAACTTTGCGACTGCATGCACAGGATTACATAGGTTACTGGACAAACGAACGGAGTACCGCCGAAGTAGATTTTGTGATACAACGCGAAGGAACCGTCATACCGATTGAAGTGAAAGCCGAAGCGAACGTCCGCAGTAAAAGCTTCAAGCTGTTTTGTGAGAAATATCAACCGCAAACAGCCGTACGCTTCTCCATGCTCCCCTACAAACAAAAAGGATGGATGACAAACATTCCGCTGTATGGAGCGGAAACGCTTTTACCTCCTTATTTATAGAACACAAAATAGACCGCCGCTACCAGACAGACAAAGGCAGCCAGATGATTCCAGTGCAGCGATTCTCCCTTGAACATCAGCGTGGAGAAGAGCGTAAAGACCACCAGCGTAATCACCTCTTGGATGACTTTAAGCTGCATCAGCGTAAACGGACCTCCGTTGCCCGTGAAACCGATGCGGTTGGCTGGCACTTGAAATGAATACTCGGCCAGCGCGATAACCCACGAGAAGAGTATCACGGCGTAGAGCGGCCAATTGGAGATTACTTTCATCTCCTGCAACTTGAGATGCCCGTACCAAGCAAAGGTCATAAACATGTTGGAGACCACGAGCATCAAAATGGTGTACGTTCCTTTCATAACGGGCGCAAAAGTAGTGCGAACTCATTAAATGAAGAAAAAAAATCGTGATTTTATTTGTACGTAAAATAAAAGCGTTACATTTGCGCCCAAAATAGTAACAAATAGAAACCAAAACAGATGAACCTGTTTATGAATGCATATCGATTTTACTTTTACTTTTACTTTAGCAATAAAGTGGAGCGGGAGTTCGTATGCATCAAGTGACAGTGAAGCTTAAGAACAATAATAAACAAGATACGTAGCAGTCCCGCTCCTTTCATAAGGAAGCGGGACTGCTTGTTTTAATACACTGCAAGTATGAATAAAGTTGCCATTCAAGGCGGATTAGGGTCGTATCACGACATTGCCGCACACCACTATTTTAGTTCCAAACTCTCCGGCGAGGCTTTGGATGATGAGGCTATAGAACTGCTTTGCTGCCGTACGTTCGAAGAACTGTTCGGTGCCATGAAGCGCGATGGTAAGCTCATCGGTATGCTCGCCATCGAAAACACCATTGCCGGAAGTCTGCTTCACAACTACGAACTGTTGCGGCAAAGCGGCACGCAGATAGTGGGAGAGTACAAACTGCGTATATCGCACTGCTTTGTGTGTCTGCCCGACGATGATTGGGACACTCTTGTCGAAGTGAACTCGCATCCCATCGCCTTGATGCAATGTCAGGACTTTCTTGCCGCACATCCCACTCTGAAGGTGGTGGAAACCGAAGATACCGCCCTCAGTGCCGAACGTATCAAACGCGAAAACTTACACGGGCATGCCGCTATCTGCTCGCGTGCCGCTGCCGAACGCTACGGCATGAAGGTGTTGCAAGAGGGAATAGAGACCAACAAGCACAACTTCACCCGCTTTCTGGTGGTTGCCGACCCGTGGCAAGTGGACGAACTACGTCGCACCAAGCACTGTCCGGTCAACAAGTCGAGCATCGTCTTTACCTTGCCGCACACCGAAGGAAGTCTGTCGCAGGTACTCTCCATTCTCTCGTTCTACCGCATCAATCTCACCAAGATTCAATCGTTGCCCATTATAGGGCGGGAATGGGAATATCAGTTTTATGTCGACATCACTTTCGACGACCTGCTGCGCTACAAGCAAGCTGTCACCGCCATTACACCGCTAACCAAAGAACTTAAAATATTAGGAGAATATGCAGACGGAGCATCCAACGTATAGTGTACGCCCTGCCGAACGATTGGCAGGCGTAAGCGAGTACTACTTCTCGCGCAAACTTAAAGAGGTGGCACAGATGAACGCCGACGGACTGGATGTTATCAGTCTGGGTGTAGGCAGTCCCGACTTGCCGCCGTCTCAAGCTACCATTGAACGGCTGTGCGACGAAGCACACAATCCTGCCGGACATGGTTATATGCCCTACAACGGTATCCCCGAATTGCGCCGGGCTTTTGCCGAATGGTATGCCCGATGGTTTGGTGTGACGCTCAATCCTACCGACGAAATCTTACCGCTTATCGGCTCCAAAGAGGGTATCTTGCACACCACATTGGCTTTTGTTAATCCGGGTGAGCAGGTGCTGGTTCCCAATCCGGGCTATCCCACTTATACCTCGCTGAGCACTTTGCTCGGTGCCGAAGTGGTGTACTACAATCTGACGGAAAAGAGCGGTTGGCTGCCCGACTGGGACGAACTGGAACGCATAGATACAAGCAAGGTGAAGTTGATGTGGGTCAACTATCCGCACATGCCCACCGGCACCAATGCCACGCCCCAACTCTACGAACGGTTGGTGGACTTTGCCCGTCGCCGCAACCTTATTATCGTGAACGATAATCCTTACAGCTTTATATTGAACGACCGTCCGCTCTCTATCCTCTCCGTAGAGGGTGCCAAAGAGTGCTGCATAGAGTTCAACTCCATGAGTAAGAGTCACAATATGCCCGGCTGGCGCATCGGTATGCTCGCCTCCAACCCCGCGTTTGTCTCTTATATAATAAAGGTGAAGAGCAACATTGACAGCGGCATGTTTCGTGCCATGCAGTTGGCTGCTGCTACAGCCCTCGAAGCCGAACGCGACTGGTACGACGGCAACAATCGCAACTACGCATCGCGCCGCCGGTTAGCAGGACAAATTATGGAAGCTTTGGGCTGTACCTACGACCCGAACCAATCGGGCATGTTTCTGTGGGGACGCATTCCCGACAAGTATGCCGATGTGGAAGAACTCACCGAACGTGTGTTGCACGAAGCACGTGTGTTTGTGGTACCCGGATTTATCTTCGGCAGCAACGGCGCACGATATATCAGACTTTCGCTGTGTTGCAAAGAAGAACGGTTGGAAGAAGCTTTAAAAAGAATAAATACCTCCTGCTCCCGAAAGGGAGCGGAAACACCCCGATAAAAGAGAACTTATGAACAGTACATTTTTCCCCGAGGGCAGTCGTCCCTCCCGTCCCATGGTAATAGCCGGTCCGTGCAGTGCCGAGACCGAAGAACAAGTGATGAACAGCGCCCGTCTGCTTGCCGACAAAGGCATCAAATACTTCAGGGCAGGAATATGGAAACCCCGTACCAAGCCCGGAGGCTTCGAAGGAGTGGGTGTGGAAGGCTTGACATGGCTCAAGCAAGTAAAGCAAGAAACCGGCATGCAGGTGTCGACCGAAGTGGCTACCGCCAAACATGTGTACGAATGTCTCAAGGCAGGCATCGACATCCTGTGGATTGGAGCACGTACCACCGCCAACCCTTTTGCCGTACAAGAGATTGCCGATGCACTGCAAGGTGTAGACATCCCCATATTGGTAAAGAACCCCGTTAGTCCCGACCTCGACCTATGGATTGGAGCCATGGAACGTATTTACAATGCCGGACTGCACCGCATCGCAGCCATTCATCGCGGCTTTAGTTCGTACGACAAGAAGCTCTACCGCAATCTCCCGCAATGGCACATCCCTATTGAGTTGCGCCGGCGTATTCCCGACCTGCCTATCATCTGCGACCCCAGTCATATCGGTGGTAAACGCGAACTTATCGCTCCTATTTCGCAGCAAGCCATGGACTTGGGCTTCGACGGACTGATTATAGAGAGTCACTGCGACCCCGAATGTGCATGGAGCGATGCCGCACAACAAATCACGCCCGACGTGTTGGATTACATCCTTAACCTGTTGGTTATCCGTAGCGAAACACAAAGTACCGAACCTTTGAGCCAGTTGCGTCATCAGATTGACGAATGCGACAACAACCTGATGCAGGAACTTGCCAAACGTATGCGTATATCGCGCGAGATAGGTACGTTCAAGAAAGAACACGATATGACCGTGTTGCAAACCGGACGTTACAGCGAGATTCTCGACAAACGCGGAGAGCAAGGCAAGCAACTGGGTATGGACAGCGAGTTTATAAAGCGCGTATGGGAAGCCATACACGAAGAGAGTGTGCGACAACAATTAGAATTATTGAAATGAAGATATTGATATTAGGAGCCGGAAAGATGGGGTCGTTCTTTACCGACTTGCTGAGCTTTCAGCACGAAACAGCCGTGTACGACGTTAACCCGCAGCAACTACGCTTTGTCTACAACACTTACCGGTTTACCACGCTCGACGAGATACGCGAGTTTGCTCCCGAACTGGTGATTAACGCCGTCACGGTGAAATATACCCTCGATGCCTTTCGGCAGATATTGCCCATCCTTCCCAAAGACTGCATCATCAGCGACATCGCTTCGGTGAAGACGGGACTGAAACAGTTCTACAAAGAGAGCGGTCTGCGTTACGTCTCCACCCACCCCATGTTCGGTCCTACGTTTGCCAGCCTGAACAATCTTGGTAACGAAAATGCCATTATCATTACCGAAGGCGACCACTTGGGACGCATCTTTTTCAAAGATCTTTACCAGTCGTTGCACCTCCATATTTTTGAGTATTCGTTCGACGAACACGACGAGACGGTGGCTTATTCGCTCTCCATTCCTTTTGTTTCCACCTTTGTATTTACCGCCGTCATGAAACATCAGGAGGCACCCGGAACCACCTTCAAAAAACACATGGCGATTGCACAGGGACTACTTAGTGAAGACGACTATCTGCTTCAGGAGATACTTTTCAACCCCCGTACCCCCGCACAGGTGGAGAATATACGGGTGGAACTCAAGCAACTGTTGGAGATTATCAAAAACAAAGATGCCGAAGGAATGAAACGTTATCTGGAGAAGGTGCGGAGTAAGATAAGGTAAACTTCCTGAAAATGGCTTGTGATAGAATGTATTACAGATTATTTGTGTACTTTTGCACACCAACAAACAGTAATACCCTGTGCCATGCGCAAAGTTTATTATATCTATAACAATCGTACTCAAACTTACGACCGCATCTATCCTACCGTCAGACAACGTATGATGAGCTTTGCACGCCGTCTGATATTTGGTATCAGCATAGGGGCGGGCAGTTTCATTATCTTGCTGATTATCTTCGGTTCACCCTCCGAGAAAGAGCTGCGGACGGAAAACAGCCAACTGCAAGCGCAATACAAAGTGTTGTCGCGACGGCTGGACGAAGCAATGGGAGTGTTGCAAGATATTCAGCAACGCGACGACAACCTCTATCGCGTTATCTTTATGGCAGACCCTGTACCGTCGGACATTCGCAAAGCCGGTTACGGAGGTATCAACCGTTACGAATATCTGATGAATATGGCTAATTCGGAGTTGGTTATCAATACTACCCGCAAAATGGATATGCTCAACAAGCAGCTCTACATACAGTCGCGTTCGTTCGACGATGTGGTGGAGATGTGCAAAAGCCACGACGAAATGTTGCGATGTATTCCTGCCATACAACCTATCTCCAACAAAGACTTAAAGCGTACGGCTTCGGGTTACGGTATGCGCATCGACCCTGTATATGGCGACCGTCGTTTCCACGAAGGGATGGACTTCTCGGCTCAAATAGGTACCGAAGTCTATGCCACAGGCGAAGGCACGGTGATAAAAATGGGTTGGGAGACAGGCTACGGCAATAACATTGTCGTCGACCACGGTTTCGGTTACCAAACCCGTTATGCCCACCTTAGCAAGTTCCGCACACAGCGCGGCAAGAAGGTGGTGCGCGGTGAAGTGATAGGCGAGGTGGGCAGCACCGGCAAGAGTACTGCTCCGCACCTGCACTACGAGGTGCATGTGAAGGGTAAAGTGGTGAATCCGGTGAACTATTACTTTATGGACCTCACTGCCGAGAGCTACGAACGAATGATTCAGATAGCGGCTAACCACGGTAAGGTTTTCGATTGATATGCTTCCTGCTAAGCCTATATATCCTATCCTCTGTTATGAAGAAAAAAGACCAGAAACTGTATTATTACATTGGCGAAGTAGCCGAAATGCTGGATGTCAGTGAAACAACCCTGCGCTACTGGGAACGCATGTTTCCCGAACTGCAACCGCGGCGCAGCGGACGCGGTGTGCGTCATTACAGCAAAGCCGACATCAACACAATCCGTATGATACATTATTTGGTAAAAGAGCGCGGCATGACCGTTGCCGGTGCCATCCGCCAACTAAAAACAAACAAAGAAGCCGTTGTGCATACCTTTGAGGTGCTACAACGGCTCGAAACGGTGCGTACCGAGTTGCTCGACATGCAACGTGCACTCAACAGCTTCACCTACGAGCAGATGGAGAAGCTTGCCAAGTGAGTTAGCGTGCTAACTTACCGATTTGAGCGTGCTAACTCACTGAGATATTGCGCTAACTCACTGAGATAATTCTCCGAAATCTCTTTTTCTGATTTCAAGGTCGCCGAATCGTTGTTTTTTTGTGGTGTATGCGGGGTTTTAGTCGAGAAGATTCCTTATCAAAATGTCAAAACGTCAAACGAACCCTCGAAAAACGGGCTTATTTCGAACTAAAGTACGGCTTGGTGACTTTTGTGGGCGTATAGCGCGTTAAACTATGTAAAATATGCTGCTTAATTAGCGTATTCACAGAAAGATACGGGGAAATTATGTCAAAAAACAAAAAGCGTGTTCAGCGCGAAAAAACTGCCTCAAAAAGAACTTTATGAGATTATCTTGCCGAGTTATCGCGATAACTTGCCGAGATAACACAATAATTTGCCGGGATATACAGGCTAACTTGCCGGGATAATTTCTTTAGCCGGCAGTTGATTCGTTGTTTTTGCGCTGACAGTTCGTTGTTTTCGTGCAGACAGTTTGTTGTTTCCGCCGAGTTGATTCGTTGTTTCCGTGGAGTTGGTTCGTTGAGTAGCGGGAGATAATGCATCGCGTGCGGTTTAAAGGCACGTTTTTTGCAAAGTGCGAGTTAGCTAAAAGCGTGATATTGCGACATTATGATGCGAAAATAGGGGAGGTACCTATCATTGCTATCCTTCCACACGAGTAACTTCCTTGATGTTGCGTATCTGCTTCAGGTTGTTGCAGATGGTTTTTACATCGTCCACATCGTGTACGTACAACTGTATGTTGCCTTCGAAGATACCGCTGTCGGCGTTGATGCTAAGCTTGCGGATATTTACGTTGAGTTGTTGCGAGATTACTTGAGTCACCTCGTTCAGCAGTCCGATAGCATCAATCCCCCTGATATAGATAGCGACAAGGAAGCTAAGTTGCTTGTGTGTGCTCCACTCGGTGGCTATGATGCGATTGCCGTAACTGCTCTTTAGTCGCGTGGCAACGGGGCATTGGCGTTTGTGAATAATGATGTGTCCCGTTTCGTCGATATATCCCAGTACATCGTCGCCCGGAATGGGGTGGCAACATTCTGCCATGATGTAGTCCTTGCTGATATTCTCTTCGGTGAGCTTCAAGATAGCTTTGGTATCTACCTTTTCTTGCGGAGCTTTCTCTTTGACCGGCTCTTTGTTCTCCTTGTTTTCTTTGTTATCCTTACTACCGGTAAACGGCAAGCGAGTGGGGATGAACTTCTTCCAGTTGCTGTTTTGCTTGCCATGCAACACATGACGGTCTTGTTCGCCCAGTACGATGCGTTTGCTGCCTACCGCCAAGGATAGTTCGTCGCGATTTTTGAGGTCGCGTGCTTTTACCAGTTTGTCCACTATCTGGTCGGAGACGGGTATCTCTTCTTTTGCCATAAACTCGGCAATCATCTTTTCGCCCTTTCGTTGGGAAGTCTTTTGCTCCTTGCGCAAGATAAAGGCAATCTTGGTACGTGCGCGAGCCGTGGTGGCATAGCTTATCCATTCGGGCTGCACCCGTTGCGACTTCGAGGTAAGAATCTCCACTTGGTCGCCGCTTTGCAACTTGTGGCTTAGCGGTACCAGTCGGTGATTTACTTTGGCACCTATGCAATGGCTGCCTATGTCGGTGTGGAGCGAGAAGGCAAAGTCAAGTGCGGTGGCATTTTGAGGGAGAGTACGTATTTCGCCTTTGGGAGTAAACACAAATATTTCGCTGGCAAACAGGTTGAGCTTAATGGTGTCGAGAAAGTCTATGGCATCGGGCTGCGGGTCGTCCAAGATCTCTTTAATGGTGTGCAGCCACTTATCCAGTTCGCCCTCGTCTTCGCTTCCGCCGCCTTCCTTATACTTCCAGTGGGCGGCAAAACCCTGTTCGGCTACGTCGTTCATGCGTTCGCTGCGTATCTGCACCTCTATCCACTGTCCGTTGTTGCCCATCAGGGTGACGTGCAGTGCTTGGTAACCGTTGGCTTTGGGATGGTTTACCCAGTCGCGCAGACGGTCGGGGTGGGGGCGGTATATCTTGGAGATAGATACATAAATGTCGAAGCAGTCGTTCAGTTCCTCTTCGGGGTTGCTTGGTTCAAAGATGATGCGCACCGCCAGTATGTCGTATATCTCTTCGAAGGGCAGATGCTTGGTCTGCATCTTCTCCCAAATGGAGTAGATAGATTTCACACGTGCCAAGATGCGGTATTTCAAGTTCATCTTGTCCAACTGTTCGCGTATAGGTGCGGTAAATTCGGTAAACACTTTTTCGCGTTGTGCAGCGGTGACGGCGAGTTTCTTTTCTATCTCTTTGTACTCTTCGGGATGTTCGTATTTGAAGCTCAGGTTTTCCAGTTCCGTTTTTATCTTGTTTAACCCCAGCCTGTTGGCAAGCGGTGCATAGATAAACAACGTTTCTCCGGCAATCTTATATTGTTTGTTGGGCAGCATCGACCCCAGTGTGCGCATGTTGTGCAGGCGGTCTGCCATTTTGATGAGAATGACGCGTATGTCGTCGCTCATGGTGAGCAGCAGCTTCTTGAAGTTCTCGGTTTGTGCCGAAGCTTTATCGCCGAAGATGCCTCCCGATATTTTGGTGAGTCCGTTGACAATTTGCGCTATCTTGGGACCGAAGATGTTTTCGATATCTTCTATGGTGTAGTCGGTATCTTCCACAACATCGTGCAACAATGCCGAGCAGATAGAGGTAGACCCCAGTCCTATTTCCGCACAAACAATTCGTGCCACGGCTATGGGGTGCATGATGTAAGGTTCGCCCGAGCGACGTTTCACTCCGCGATGCGCTTCGTTGGCAAAGTTGAATGCCTTGGTGATAATCTCTATGCGCTTGCGGTGTTTGCTTGCCAAATAGTTGTTGAGCAAGTCTTGGAAAGCCTCTTGAATCATTTCGTCTTCGGCCTTCTCTTTTTCCTGCTTAATATTGTTCTCTACCATAATTCTTGTTTTTTATTGCTGATAGATGTTCAACGTTTTACCTGCCCTGATGTTACTGCCGCTGATGCCGTTCCACCGTCGCAGTTGATTGACGGTGACTCCGTAGCGTTGGGCAATGCTGCCGAGATTGTCGCCGCTGCGTATTTTGTACACGGTGGGAGTTCCTTTGCCGGGGACGGCGCGTTGGTACGAAGAGCGACTATCGGGAATTGCCACCAAACTCCGTTTGGTAAACAGCTCGTCGCGTCGGTACGCATAGATGCTGTCTTCGCGGTCGATAAAGGTACCGACGTCTGTCAGCGGAAGGCGTAGTGTTTGCGGTTTGGTGCCTCCGGGGATAATGTCTCTTTTATATTGGGGGTTCAAACTTCTCAGTTCGCTCATGCTGATGTTGCAAAGTGCTGCTATCTGTTGCAGGTGCAAGTCGCGTGTCACTTTAAGCGTGTCGGTACTGATTGGCATGTCGGCTTTCATGGGGCAGATGTTGTGTTCGCGGTAGTACGTCATCACATAGTTGGCGGCAATAAAGGCGGGAACATATCCGCGTGTTTCGCGGGGCAGGTAGTTGTATATTGCCCAATAGTCGTTCTTGCCGCCCGAGCGCCGAATGGCTTTGTTGACATTGCCCGGTCCGCAGTTGTAGGCGGCTATCACCAAGTTCCAGTCGCCGTAAATATCATATAAATCCTTCAGATAGTGTGCGGCAGCCCACGTTGCTTTTATGGGGTCGCGGCGTTCGTCTACCAAACTGTTGCTCTCTAATCCGTAGAGTCTGCCTGTGTAGAGCATGAACTGCCACAGTCCGCTGGCACCAGCCCGCGAGACGGCGGAGGGGTTCAGTGCCGACTCTATGATAGGGAGATACCTGAGTTCCAACGGTAGGTTGTAGGCATCGAGAGCCTCCTCGAAGAGGGGCATGTAGAAGTGCGAAGCTCCCAGCATAAAAGATACCTGTTTGCGATAACGTCCCGTGTATCGGTCGATGAATCGGCGCACCACATCATTGTAAGGCATTTCCATGACGGTTTCCATGCGTGTCAGTCGTTCCACATACACCGAGTCGGGATAGACGGGATTGCCCGTCAGCGTATCGCAGTCGGTAGGAGCATTCAGGAAGTTCTTGGCATACCATTCGCTTAGCAGGCTGTCTGCCGGATAAGTCATGGCGGGAGGTACGGGCACATCGGTACTGTCTTGTGCAGCCGACAAACTGTCGGCGACCAAGAACCTGTTCGGTGTTACAGGTATGCTATCCGATGCCTCCGTTACATGTTGAGCTTGCGCGGCGGCAAGTGTCAGGAAGATGTAACACGAGGCGAGAACTAATCTTTTCATATTGTTGCGGTCTTTTTGTCTGTTGTTGTTCTAAAATCGAAAACTGCACTGCATTCCTACCGATTTGCCCGTAGGAGTATGGCGTGCACCCGTTTGCAGTATGTTATTGTCAATTACGGCAGGTTCTATCCGCATGCTTAAGTCGGGTGAAATGTCGAAATTCGATAGTTCGGCATCCACATACGCATCAATCACCGATATTAAATAGACCCCTATAAAGGCAAAGATACTCATGTCGCGATAGCGTCGGTACATATCTTTGCGTCGGCGCAAAATGTCGGTAATCTGCGTGTGCGACACCCGATCGGTATATCCTGCCGGTAGCAGGTCGATGATGTTCGACGACGTCCAGTTGTCGTTAGCTGCATCTTTGTATGCGTTGGCATAGTCTCTGTACATATTACCGTTCCACGTCAGAGCGTATGCGCATCCTGCAAATCCCCCGTATATAATAGGTAGCTTCCAGTACTTACGGTTGTATATTTGTCCGCCACCCGGTATCACCAATGCAAGCCATGTCGCGGTATTGGGGTTAGGCATCCACTTCTTTGCCGGTGTCATGCCCTGTTGCAAGCTGTCGGCAGGTATCATTTCCACCCGTGGAGTTACCGGTGCTGTCATTTCGGCTACTTTCTCTCTGTTTCCCGCCTCAATGCTGTCGGCTACCATTTGGTGTCGTACGGTGTCGACCGGTTGGCGCAGGGTATCTATTCGCTGTCGCAGTGTATCCGTAGCTTCGCTTTGCAGGCGTTTGGTTGCTGCTCGCGGCTTCCCCTGTCCGGATATGGTAATCCCTGTTGTCTGTATAAGGCAGAGCAACAGGGTGATACAAACTATGTATGTACGTCGTCTTCTTATCATCTATTTCTTTAGCATATCGAGGATGCCGACGATACGTTCCAGCTCCTCCTCGTTGCGGAAGGGTATGCTTATCTTTCCTTTCCCCTTGTCCGAATAGCTCAACTGCACTTTTGTGTCGAAGAAGTTCGACAGATGTTTCTTCAGCAGATTGAACTCTTCGGGTAACTTGGCATGTTTAGCCGTCATTTTCTTCCCTCCGCTTTGTATGGTTTCTCCGTTGTTTAGCGCCTTCACCATCTCTTCCACTTTCCGCACCGAGTAGCTCTGTTCTATAATCTCCTCGAAGAGCTTCACTTGCAGTTGCGGGGTGGACAGCGTTATCAGTGCACGTGCGTGCCCCATGTCTATCTGTTTGTTTTGCAGTGCCATTTGAATGGGCGCGGGCAATTTCAGCAGTCGCAAGTAGTTGGCTATGGTAGTGCGTTTCTTGCCCACTCGTTCGCTCAGTCGTTCTTGGGTAAGTCCGTACTGTTCGAGCAGGTGTTGGTAGGCAAGTGCAATTTCCATGGAGTTGAGGTCTTCGCGCTGGATATTTTCGATGAGTGCCATTTCCATTACGTTCTCGTCGTCGGCTGTACGTATATAGGCGGGAATGGTTTGCAGTCCGGTACGCTGTGAAGCCCTGAAGCGTCGTTCGCCGGCAATAATCTGATACTCGTCGTCCGAGAGTTTGCGCAGTGTAATGGGTTGGATGATACCTATTTCGGCTATCGAATCAGCCAACTCTTGCAGCGATTCTTCGTCAAACTCGTGTCGCGGTTGGTTGGGGTTGACTTTAATCTTGGTCAACTCTATTTCGTTGATAGATGAAGAGCCTTCGGTTTGCACTTCGTCCATGGAGAGTAATGCGTCTAAACCTCTGCCTAAAGCATTTCTTTTTTGCGTCATGGCTTTGTCGTTATTAGTGATGATTTCTACTGATTAACTCTTTTGCCAAGGCAATGTGATTCTTGGCGCCGGTCGATTCGGCATCATACAAAATGGTGGGTTGTCCGTAGCTGGGAGCTTCGCTCAACTTTACGTTGCGCTGTATGACGGTTTTGAACACCAGCTCGCGGAAGTGTTTCTTTACCTCGTCGTATATTTGGTTGGCTTGGCGGAGACGCGAGTCGTACATGGTAAGCAAGAAGCCCTCTATCTCAAGAGCCGGATTGAGTTTAGACTTGATGATCTTAATGGTGTTCAGTAGTTTGCTGATACCTTCGAGTGCAAAATATTCCGCCTGCACAGGTATGATGACCGAGTCGGCGGCGGTGAGAGCATTAACGGTGATTAACCCCAGCGAAGGTGAGCAGTCTATCAAGATGAAGTCAAATTCATCTTTCAGCGAGGTAAGAATCTTCTTCAGAATCTTTTCACGCTCTTTCAGGTTCAGCATTTCGATTTCGGCACCAACAAGGTTGATGTGCGACGGAATAACTTTCAGCGTGTCGAGTTCTGTGTCGTGGATAGCTTCGTGCACATCAGCCCCGTCTATGAGACATTCGTAGATGGTACATTCGGATTGCCGGATATTAACACCCAGCCCCGAAGAGGCATTTGCTTGCGGGTCGGCGTCTACCACCAACACCTTCTTTTCCAAAGTGGCAAGTGATGCGGCTAAGTTGATGGTTGTTGTGGTCTTTCCTACACCGCCCTTCTGGTTTGCTAACGCAATGATTTTTCCCATACTCAATTGTGTTTATTGGCAGCGAAATAAGCGATAATCCGGTATTGCACCTAACAATAATCAAAAAAAACAGCACAAACGGTTGATAAATCGTCTTATTTGTTAATAACTCATGCCTGAATTTAGTGTGCAAATATAGTGATAGTTACCGAAATGCCAACCCTTTTTAATATGCCTTGCAGAAGATTAAGAGTTATAGGGAATGGATTACAAGCGACGAGCGACAAGCCGTGAGGTGGGCGAAAGGGTGGGGGTGAGCAAGTAGGATTGCGGGCGAAGAGTCAAAAAAAAGGTTTAAAAGCCGGAGGGTGTATCATTTTTTTGTAATATTGCGCGGACTTATTACATATAAATTATGAAAAGGATGAAACAACTCTTTTTGCTGCTGGCATGCTTCTGCTTGCCGATAACTTTGTGCGCTCAGCGCGAGAACGAAAAGCCCGACAGTGAATACTTGGCGGGTGCAGTACCCCAAGTGGATGGTAAAGTGGTATTCGCGCAAACATGGGAATTACCGGGAGCATCGCAAGAAGCTATTTACACACGTATGCTTGGCTGGATGCAAGAGCGTCTGGCTAAAAACGATAATGCTACGAGCCGGGTGCTCTACACCAATCCCGAAAAAGGCGAGATAGTGGGGACAGGCGACGAGTGGATTGTTTTTCAGTCTACCGCACTGTCGTTAGACCGCACGCGCATTGTTTACCAACTTACGGTCTTTTGCACAGCCGGTAAGTGCACGTTGGAGATAGAAAAGATAAGGTATATCTACCGCAATGGCGACGAAAAATACACCGCCGATGAGTGGATAACCGACAAATATGCACTCAACAAGGCTCAAACCAAATTGGTGCGTGGCCTGCGCAAATGGCGTCGTAAAACGGTGGACTTTGCTCATAATCTTTTCGATGATGCCGGCAAGGCTTTGGGCGTAAATGCGGTAACTACCGTAACACCCCAACCGCAAATGCCCGTGACGGTATCGCCCGCTACTCCGGCTCCTGTCGCCTCGCAATCTCTTACCGAAGTGCAACCCGATGCTCTGTCTGCCAACCTTATCAAGGCAGGTACCGGTAAGTTGGTTGTCGTGATTGGCACCGACGCATTTAATATGACCATGCTGACTGCCAATGTGGGAGGCTCGCTGGGCAAGATGGCTGGTAAGCCGGTGGTGTACACCATTCTTTCGCCCGATCAACCCTACCAAACGCTCGAAAACGCCGACACCTATACGGTACGCTTCTATCCCAACGGTGCAACCGAACCGTCGTTGGTGCTGGAGTGTAAAAAGGTACCTACTACCGCCGCTGCCGACGGATTGCCCCGCACGTATGTAGGGGAAATCGTAAAGGCATTCATTGGAAAGATGTGATTGCAAAAAGCCGCAGGCACCTCACGGTGCTTGCGGCTCACAAACTTAAAACAACCAACAAAAGAAGTTGTCGGGCCTTTCGGAGAGTCTTCGGCCTCTTTAGACCCTACAACTAATCTCTTATCTAATAAATAGTAATTCACGATACTTGGGTAGCGTCCACATCTCGTTGTCGACAATGAGTTCGAGTTTGTCGATGTGGTAACGGATTTCTTCCATCATCGGCACGATTTGGTCGTGGTAAACGATGGCTTTCTCGCGTTCGTTTTCAATCTTGTTGGCTACCTTGCGGGCTTCTATCATACTGTCTACATGTTCTTTGATGAAGACGGTGCGGTTGGCTATATCTTCGATGAGTTCGAGGTTCTTTGCCGAAAGCTTGTTGGCTTTGTCGTCGGCAAACAGTCCTTTCATCTTGTAGACGTTGTCTATCAGGTCGGTTTGATATTGCGTAGCCACGGGCACGATGTGGTTCATGGCGAGGTCGCCCAACACGCGTGCTTCAATCTGAATCTTCTTGGTATAGGTTTCCCATTTTACCTCGTTGCGGGCATGAAGCTCCTTCTCGGTCATTACGCCGGTGTTTTCGAACATGGCGATGGTGTCGGGTTTGAGGTAGTTGTCGAAGATAATAGGTACGCTGGTTTCGCAATCCAAGCCGCGCTTTTGGGCTTCTTCTTTCCATTCGTCGCTGTAACCGTTGCCGTCGAAGTGGATAGGCTTACAGATTTTGATATATTTACGCACTACGCGAAGAATGGCGGCATACTTCTCTACGCCTTCGTTGATGAGGGCATCCACATCTTTCTTGAACTGACAGAGTTGTTCTGCCACGGCTGCGTTCAGGGCTATCATAGCACTGGCACAGTTGGCTTCGGAACCTACGGCACGGAACTCGAAGCGGTTGCCGGTGAAGGCAAACGGACTGGTACGGTTACGGTCGGTGTTGTCGATGAAGAGTTCGGGTATCTGCGGAATGTCGAGCTTCAAACCTTGTTTGCCTTTGATGCTTACGAGGTCGTCGCTGTCGCTGGCTTCAATCTTGTCGAGTACGGCAGAAATCTGCTTGCCGAGGAACGACGAGATAATGGCGGGCGGTGCTTCGTTGGCACCCAAACGGTGTGCATTGGTGGCACTCGATATGGAGGCTTTGAGTACGCCGTTGTGCTTGTACACACCCATCAGTGTGTTTACCACAAAGGTGATGAAGCGTAAGTTTTCTTCGGGTGTTTTGCCGGGTCCCATCAGACCGATGCCGGTGTCGGTGCCCAGCGACCAGTTGTTGTGTTTACCGCTGCCGTTGACGCCTTTAAAGGGTTTTTCGTGCAGCAATACGCGGAAACCGTGGCGACGGGCAATCTTGCGCATCAGTCCCATAACGAGCATGTTATGGTCGACTGCCAAGTTGCATTCTTCGTACACGGGAGCCAACTCAAACTGGTTGGGAGCTACTTCGTTGTGACGAGTCTTTACGGGTATTCCCAACTTTAGCGATTCTATTTCCAAGTCTTTCATGAACTGTGCCACGCGGGTGGGTATAGCACCGAAATAATGGTCTTCGAGCTGTTGATTTTTGGCACTGTCGTGTCCCATTAGCGTGCGACCGGTCATCAATAGGTCGGGGCGTGCGGCATAAAGACCTTCGTCAATCAGGAAGTATTCTTGTTCCCAACCCAAGAATGCAACTACTTTCTTTACATCGGGGTTGAAGTAGTGGCATACCTCCACGGCAGCTTTGTCGACAGCGGTGAGCGCTTTGAGCAACGGTGCTTTATAGTCGAGCGATTCGCCCGTGTACGAAATAAAGATAGTGGGGATGCACAGCGTGTCGTCGATAATGAATGCAGGCGACGAGGGGTCCCATGCCGAATAGCCGCGTGCCTCGAAGGTGTTGCGGATACCGCCGCTGGGGAAGCTCGAAGCGTCGGGTTCTTGCTGAGCCAGCAGTTTACCGGTAAACTCTTCCATTACGCCGCCTTTGCCGTCGTGTTCAATAAACGAGTCGTGCTTTTCGGCAGTGCCTTCGGTAAGGGGGTGGAACCAGTGGGTATAGTGGGTGGCACCCATTTCGATAGCCCATTTTTTCATACCGGCAGCTACTTCGTCGGCAATGCTGCGGTCAAGCGTGGCACCGTTGTCTATTACATCCACCAGTTTGGCATAAGTCTTACCGGAGAGGTAACGAAACATCTTGTCGCGGTTAAATACATACTTGGCGAAGTATTCCGACGGACGTTCGGTCGGTACCGATACTTCTAACGGGCGCTTTTTGAACGCCGTTTCTACTACTCTGAATCTTAATTTCGACATAACTTTTTTTAATTGTCGGTTTATAATAATTTGATAATTGTCTGCATAGTAATTGGCACATCCTTAATTGTACGCGCTTTCGCCGTGTTCGTAGATGTCCAATCCTTCTTCTTCCACGCGATGATCGGCACGAATACCTACCAGTGCATTCACCACCTTAAACAGAATAAAGGTCATTACGCCGCTGAAGACGATGCTGACAAGCGTGGTAATGATTTGTACCCACAGTTGATGCCAGTCTCCGTAGAGCGCACCTTGCACGCCACCTTCGCCGCTGACGGCTTGTGTGGCAAACACCCCGGTGAGTATAGAGCCGATGATGCCGCCGATGCCGTGCACGCCAAATGCGTCGAGCGAGTCGTCGTATTTCAGTTTAGCCTTTACGATAGCCACCATAGCGAAGCATACCAGCGATGATATGATACCGATGCAAAAGGCTCCCAGCACTCCAACCGTTCCGGCAGCGGGTGTAATGGCTACCAGTCCGGCTACGGCGCCGGTACATACACCCACGGTAGTGGGTTTTTTATTGTGAATCCAGTCGATGAGCATCCATGTCATGGCTGCGGCACAAGTGGAAAGGTGTGTTACAAGGAAAGCATTGGCGGCGAGTCCGTCGGCAGCAAGTCCGCTACCGGCATTGAAACCAAACCAACCCAACCACAAAAAGGCTGCGCCCATAAAGACGTAGGGGATGTTGTGCGGCGTAATGGGTGTACCTATCTTGTAATCTTCGCGTTTGCCAAGCATGATAGCCATTACCAGTGCAGAGATACCTGCATTGACGTGCACCACAGTACCTCCGGCGAAGTCGATGGCACCCATTTGTTGCAGGAAGCCGCCTCCCCACACCCAGTGAGCGGTGGGCAAATATACCAAAATAATCCATAGGACGGTGAATAGCAGGTATCCGCTAAACTTAATACGTTCGGCAAAGGCTCCCAAGATGAGTGCGGGAGTGATGACGGCAAACATACACTGAAAGAGTACAAAGATGATTTCGGGGATGCCTGTTGCTGTGACGGTGTTTATGGTGATGCCCTCCAGCATTACTTTGTCGAATCCGCCAATGAGGAAACCCAACGGATGTCCCGACTCCATGAAATCGGTACCGAACACCCAACTGTAGCCGAATGCGACCCACAGCAGCGAGGCGGCACCTACACACAGCAGGCACTGCATAATGATGCTTAATACGTTTTTCTGGCGTACCAATCCGCCGTAGAAAAGTGCCAGACCGGGAATGGTCATCAGCAATACCAACATGGTGGCTACTATCATCCAAGCGGTGTTGCCGCTATCTAACATGTGTTCCATAATTTCTTTTGTTCTTCTATTAGTTGTGTGGTTAAGAGCTTGTTATTGTTCTTTTTCGGCATTGTAAAGTGCGATGTCGCCCCGTTCACCGGTGCGAATGCGTATGGCATCTTCTACGGGAATGACAAAGATACGCCCGTCGCCTATTTCGCCCGTTTGCGCAGCGTTCATGATAGCTGTCACGGCACGTTCTACATTTTTGTCGCGCACCACCAGCGAGATGAGGATGCGTTCAATACTACTGGTGTCGTAC
>JAISHU010000056.1 GCA_031262385.1 Mediterranea sp. (in: CFB group bacteria) | reverse complement strand
CGCGTTCAATGCCATCTACCAACACCAGCGGCTTGGATGTTCCTTTAAACGAGGAGACGCCGCGAATATAAAAGTCGGCTGCGCTGTTTTTACCCGGTTCGCCCGAACGGGTAACGGCGATGATACCCGACAATTGTCCGGCAAGTGAACTCGAAAGATTCGACCCCGGCACCACCAAGCTTGCCATATCCACAGTAGAGATGGCACCCACCACACTCTCTTTCTTCTGTGTACCGTAGCCCACAATCACAACTTCATCAAGCGTTTCATTGTCGGGTTGCATGGTAACATTGACAACCTTCTGGTTACCGATCGCCACCTCCATTTTCTTCATACCGACGTAGCTGAACTCCAGCACACCACCAACACCTTCTACGTTGATTGTGTACTTACCGTTTATATCGGTAACGGCACCTGTCGGACTGTTTTTGAGCCATACATTGACTCCCGGAATCGGTTCGTTGTTGAACGAACCGTCCACCACCGTACCGGTAATAACGCGTTTTTGCTGTTGCTGTGCCTGTGCGGCGGCGGATTCAACTTTTTTCAGTATCACTTCGTTTCCTTTGATAAGATAGGTAATGCCCGTCCCGTCAAACAAAACATTTAAAACTTCGTCAATCTGCCCTTCACAATTGACGTCGCGAGAGTGAGAGACCAAGTCTTCGGTTTTGTAGAAGAACTTGTAGGCACTGCTTTTCTCAATTTGACGGATAGCTTGGGTGAGTGTCAGCGATTTTCCACTCACCGAGATACGCCCGTTGGCAGCTTGTAGCGTCGTACATGCGCAAAAGATGAACAGAATGGCATATCCTCTCAAGCTCCTCCTTTTTTTAGAAATTGGTATAAGTCTCATAAATAGGTATTAGGAAATTGATAATTAAGATAACTAACGCAATATGATGGTTTTATCATCAATATTTTCTTTTTGTAAGTTTAGAATGAAACAAACTTTTGAGGTTATTTCATCAATGGTTTCGTCTACCCGAATACTACCATTGAAGGTTATTTCGGGTGAAATATTCGCATTGATACGGATGTCCGCGTCGTACAGTTGGTTGACAGAACGTATCAGTGCGCCCAACGGAATATTACTGAAAGAGAATCGTCCGTCCTGCCACGTAAAGCCGGGTAGTCGACCGGTTTGTGTATCACCGTTTTGGGGATTATAGCTGAGTGTCTGTGAGGGAAGTAATGCCGTGCGCAGACCTGTGTTCTCTGCTACGAAATCGATTTTACCGTGAAAAAGTGCGATATTATACCGATCGGTATCTGCTTGGTAGTTCACTTGGAATGCGGTACCTTTTACCTCAATACTCGCCCGCCGTATCTGCACCGTAAAAGGGTGAGCGGCATCTTTGACCACATCAAACGTGGCGCTTCCGGTGAGTTGTACATCGCGTTTATTGCGGAAAGCTTCGGCAAAACGGAGGGTGCTGCCCGGGGTCATCCACACGGTCGAGCTGTCGGGCAGGATGTAATGCATGGATTGCGTCGCTGTAATCTCTACCATTTGGGTGTGCGATTGAAAAACGTTTTGCCACAACAGATAGCCTGCACCGCATACTATCAGACCGGCAAAGACGGCTGCGACAGCCACATATCTCTGCCAACCGCTCAGCAATCGGCGGTGCGCTTCGACGTTTTTCTCTAAACGGCGTTCTATGCCTTTATATATACGCCTACCGGTTTCTGCCACGGGTTGAACCGTACGTTCCGTGTGCCATTGCTGCAACATAGCTTGCTGCATAGACGGCTCTTCGGTTAGTTGTCGCTGTTCGCGATGTGACACTCTTCCGGTAAGCAGTCGGAAGATACGTGTAACGATGGTATCACTCTTTCTCATTGTTTTTTTAGCTGTTTTGATACTAAATACACATAAGGGGCGATAACTACTACAAGACGAAATGTTAAAAAATGAAGCGGACGACAAGGTAGATAAATCAGACTGGTTTTAGAAACCGTTTTGAATTTATTGAAATGATTATTATTTTACCGATAAAAAAAACTTATAAATTATAAAGCTGATAATGAGGCAGATATGAAAACGAACAAAAAAAATGTATGCAATTGTTCGTTTCAGCCAAAAGAAAAGAAGAAAGAAAGTAACAAAGAAAGAATAAAAGAAATCCCAAAGGAAAGGAAAGGAAAGAAAAAAAAAGAAAAGAAAAGAACTCTCTCTTCCTCCTCAAGGTTCCCTCTCCCGGGAGGAGGAAGCAGAGAGAGGGGGGGAGGATGAGAGGGATTGGGAGGAAAGGAGAGGATATTCTAAATCTTTGGGTAGAGATGCCGTTTTCGTAAAAGAACGGCGCATACCACCGAGATAATTTCGTAACTCAGTGAGTTAGCCGCGGCAATCACCTGTTTGGCAAACGTCAATCACTTGTTTGACGAATGTGAATCACCTGTTTGGCAAACGCCAATCACTTGTTTGACGAACGTGAATTACCGTCAAAACAAACAGCTTCTAAGCCTTCCGCAAAAAAATAAATGATAAAAATTTGTCGATACAAAACAGAAGCCGTACCTTTGTGCCCGATTATTCCGCAACGGGTTCATATAAAGTGTATTCCAAGTAGTTAGAAGACCACCCGCCGGAGCTAACGTATACAATTTAAAAAAATGTACGCAATTGTAGAAATCAACGGCCAACAATTCAAAGCAGAGGCCGGAAAGAAACTGTTTGTACACCACATTCAGGATGCTGAAAACGGTACAACGGTAGAGTTTGAAAAAGTTCTTTTGGTAGACAATGACGGTGTTATCACCGTAGGCGCTCCCACCGTGGAAGGTGCTAAAGTGGTTTGCCAAGTAGTATCGGGCATGGTAAAAGGTGACAAAGTTCTGGTGTTCCACAAAAAACGCAGAAAAGGACACCGCAAGCTGAACGGTCACCGTCAACAATTTACAGAGTTAACAATCACGGAAGTAGTAGCTTAATCAATAAAAAAGTAACGAAATGGCACATAAAAAAGGCGTCGGTAGTTCTAAGAACGGACGCGAATCAGAAAGCAAACGATTAGGCGTAAAAATATTTGGTGGTGAAACTTGCAAAGCCGGTAACATCATCGTACGTCAAAGAGGTACGGAATTCCATCCGGGCAAAAACATGGGCATGGGCAAAGACCACACCCTTTTTGCACTGGTTGACGGAACTGTAGAATTTAAGCGGACACGCGAAGATAAGAGAATCATCTCTATCATCCCTGCCGAAACAGCAGAAGCGTAAATGCTCAATTTAAACTGACAAAAAGAGGATGTTCTTACAAGAACGTCCTCTTTTGCTTTAAAGAACAAATTCATGGCAACGTGTAAGCTACATCTGCTCGTATTGTCCACTCTCTTGTTCGCCGGAACAACGGCTTCGGCACAGCAAGATTCCTTACTCCTGACCGTGGACAAGCTTTTTGAGTTGGGCATGCAGCACAGCTTGCAACTACAAGCAGATAACATTAAACAAGCAGTAGCCGGACAGCAGCAGCACAGCGCACGCGCAGGCAGGCTGCCCGACGTGCAGATAGGACTGAAAGCCGGCGTAGTGGGACAACCCATCGTGTGGCAACACGGACTGAACAACGCCGTCTACCCCGATGCACCGGACTGGTCGCAAAACTATGCCGTAGACTTTACACAACCGCTGTACCAAGGCGGCAGAATCACCGGAACGATTCGCAAAGCCGACTTGGAAAGGCAGTTGACCGAACTACGCACACTCACCGACCAAAGTAGCATTAAGCTGAATTTACTCAACCAGTACTTGCAACTTTTCACACTCTACAAACAGCACGAGGTGCTGACACGCAACATCGAAGAGTCGGAACTGCGTCTGCAC
Source organism: Mediterranea sp. (in: CFB group bacteria) (assembly GCA_031262385.1). Classification (GTDB taxonomy): domain Bacteria; phylum Bacteroidota; class Bacteroidia; order Bacteroidales; family Bacteroidaceae; genus Bacteroides. The sequence goes on along the minus strand of JAISHU010000056.1, from coordinate 13,795 downwards.
GACATCCGGCGAATGAAGGAAGAGGGCTTGATTACCAACAACGACGTACTACGCAGCGAAATGCAACTCACCAACGACCGCCTGTCGCTGCAAGAGACCGAAAACAGCATCGCACTGCTATCGCAACAACTCGACATCTTGCTGGGGCAAGACGAAAACCTGCTGCTACGCCCCGACAGCATCCTGCTGCATCAAAGCATGACATTGCAAACGTACGACTGGTACATCGAACAGGCTTATCGGTCGGCTCCCGAAATGCGACTACTCTATGCACAAACCGAACAGGCACGCAACGACATCCGCCTCACCAAAGCCGCTTCGTTGCCGTCACTCTCGCTCTATGCCTCAAATACGCTGGCACGACCCGTGTCGCGTACCTTGGCAGACATGTACAACAACAATTGGAATGTCGGACTGTCGCTGAGCTACCCGCTGTCATCGCTCTACAAGAACAATCATCGGATAAAAGCCGGCAAACTGACTCTGCAACTGCGCAAAAACGAAGAAGAGCAGCAGATGCAACGCATCCGCGTGGAGGTACGAACGGCTTATCTGCGCCACCAAGAGGTACTCCAACGAGTGGATGCCTTGCAGCTATCCATGCGGCAGGCAGAAGAAAATTACCGCATCATGCAGAACCGATACCTAAACCGACTGACTATCCTCACCGACCTGCTGGACGCCAACTCGGTGCGGCTGAACGTAGAACTGCAACTCATTACGGCACGCACCCGCGTCGTATATACGTATTATCAACTTCGCAAAGCTTGCGGAGAATTATAGAATTTAAGTTTCTTTTATGACAAGTACATTAACGAAAAAACGAAAGAAGTTAAAAGAACTCCGCATACGAAACATCATTATGAACTTGGTGTGTACCGTCATTGCCGTATCGGGTCTGTGGTGGACAGCCAACTACTTTTGGCGCTACGTGCGTTACGAGGTAACCAACGATGCTTACGTAGATCAGTACGTCGCACCGCTCAACATTCGCGTGTCGGGCTATATAAAAGAGGTACGGTTTACCGAACACCAAACCGTACACCGCGGCGATACCCTGCTGGTGCTCGACAACCGCGAATATCAAATCAAAATAAAAGAGGCAGAAGCCGCTCTGCTGGCTGCACAAGGTTCACAAGACGTGCTACACTCGGGTATCGAGGTGTCGCACACCAATGTAGCCGTGCAAGATGCCAACATTGCCGAAGCCAAAGCACGCTTGTGGCAATTGGAACAAGATTACCGTCGCTTTGAACGTCTGCTGAAAGACGAATCGGTCGCCGAACAACAGTACGAACAGGCAAAAGCCGCCTACGATGCCGCCGAAGCACGCTATCGGGCACTCCTATCGCAAAAGCAGGCAGCCGTGGCGCAATACACCGAGACCGACAAGAAAAAGATTAGTGCCCAAGCAGCCATTATGCAACGCGAAGCCGACTTGGATATGGCGCGTCTGAACCTGTCGTACACAGTGCTTACGGCACCCTACGACGGAATTATGGGACGGCGGACACTGGAACCGGGACAATATGTACAAGGCGGACAGACCGCCTCGTACCTTGTACGCAGTGCCGACAAATGGGTGACCGCCAACTACAAAGAGACACAAATCACCCACATCTACATCGGACAGCAGGTACGCATCAAGGTAGATGCCATTTCTCACAAGATTTTTCACGGAGAAGTGGTTGCCATATCAGGCGCTACCGGCTCCAAATACTCATTGGTACCTACCGATAATTCGGCGGGCAACTTTGTAAAGGTGCAGCAGCGCATCCCCGTACGCATTGAACTGAAAGAGATCACCCCCGAAGAGATGCAACAACTGCGTGCCGGCATGATGGTAGAAACAGAAGCGTTACTGAAATGATTTCCATGAAGGCACTGGGGGTACCCGTTCGCGGCTGGGTACCCGATTGGCTGGGAATGGTTACCGTGTTTGCCGTATTCCTACCCATCTCCATGGTCAACGGCTCGTACACAGGCAGCATGGTAGAGGTATCAAACACACTGGGTACCAACTCCGAAGACATCACCATGGGCTTTTATGCCGCTGCAGCCGGAATGGCGATAGCCTACCCCATCGTACCCAAAATACTTGCCGCCCTCTCCACCAAATTGATGTTAGTGTCGGACCTGCTGCTGCAACTACTTCTCAGTTGGATATGCGCCCGCACCACCGATGCCGACATCCTTATCGTTTGCAGCTTCCTCATCGGCTTTCTCAAAGAGATTATCATGCTGTGGTTTATCCGTTGTGCCAAGCTGATATTCAGTCCGAAAGATGTCCGCAGTGAATTTTATGCCTACTTCTACCCCATGGTGTATGCCGGCGGACAACTCTCCATGTATGCCACCGCCATGCTTGCCTACCACTACAACTGGAAGTACATGTATTACTTTATGATGTTGCTTATCCTTGTAGCCATTCTGCTGGTAATTATCTGCTTCCGCCACAACCGTCCGCTTAAAAAGGTACCCATAACCGACCTGCATCTGCGCGAGATGAGCGTTATCTCTGCCGGATTGCTGATGCTGATGTACGTACTCAACTACGGTAAGATGCTCGACTGGATGTCGTCCACCCGCATCTGCCTCTACATCGTACTGGCACCGATGCTTATCGCACTCTTCATCCGCATACAGCACCGCTCGCGTTCGCCCTACGTTAGTTTGGCACCACTCTATCAGCCCAAAACGCTGATAGGCAACCTCTATATGATGATAGCCATGTTTTTCAGCACCTCCACTACGCTGGTAAGCAACTACCTCAACGTGGTACTCCATGTAGATACCACCCACACTTACTCGGTGTACATCTACCTGTTGCCCGGTTATCTGCTGGGTGCCTTTATCTGTTTCTGGTGGTTCAGGTGGCAACGGTGGCGTTTCCGTTTTCTGGTGGCGGGCGGCATGGGATGCTTTGCACTCTTCTTCGGCATTCTCTACTTCGGCATTTCGCCGAACGGCACCTACGAGATGCTTTACTTCCCCATATTTCTGCGCGGCTTGGGCATGATGATACTTATCATAGCCTTCGCTCTGTTTGCCACCGAAGACCTCAACCCCAAATACCTTTTATCGAACGCCTTCTTCCTGATAGCGTTTCGCTCGGTGTTGTCTCCTATTATGGCAACCTCGTTCTACAGCAACCTGCTCTATCACCTCACACAGGTCAATCGCCTCAAACTCTCCGAAACCATCACCGCCGTCGACCCGCAAGCCGCTGCGCGCTACAGTCAGACATTCCACAACGCACTGGCACAAGGTCACGGATACAGCGAATCGGTACAAATGGCTATCACCTCGCTCAACTCCGTGCTGCAACAACAAAGCGTGTTGCTCGCCTTGAAAGAAATACTAGGATATCTGATGATAATCTCGTTGGTAATTGCCATTGTGTCACGTTTCATACCGTTCCACAAGACGATTCGCGTGGTTTATGCCAAAACAGGCGACGATATGGTGTAACGTGTTTGATTTTATTTTATCTTTGCGCACATTTCCGGAACAAAAAAAAGTATCAGTATATGCTCACCATCAAACAAATTACCGAGAACACCGAAACGGTGCTCAACGGACTAAAAAAGAAGCATTTTAACAATGCAGAAGAAGCTATAGAACAAGCTATCGCCCTCAACAACAAACGCCGCAGTGCACAAGCCTTGCTGGACAGCAATCTGGCAGAAGTCAACGCCTTCTCCAAATCGATTGGCGCACTGATGAAAGAGGGCAAAAAAGAGGAAGCCGAAGCAGCAAAAGCAAAAGTGGCGAGCCTGAAAGAGAGTAATAAAACCTTGCAAGCCGAAATGGACGAAGCCGCCGAAGCGCTGCAAAATCTACTATACACCATTCCCAACGTGCCCTACGAAGAGGTGCCCGAAGGCTTCGGTGCCGAAGACAACGTGGTAGAGAAAACAGGCGGCATGGAAACACCGCTACCCGTGAATGCTCTGCCCCACTGGGAACTTGCCAAGAAATACGACCTCATTGATTTTGATTTGGGTGTGAAGATTACCGGCGCAGGCTTCCCTGTATATAAAGGTAAGGGGGCACAACTGCAACGGGCACTCATCAACTTCTTCCTCGACGAAGCACGCAAATCCGGCTACATGGAGGTGATGCCGCCTACGGTAGTCAATGCTGCTTCGGGCTACGGCACAGGTCAGTTGCCCGACAAAGAAGGTCAGATGTATCATTGCGAGGTGGACGACCTCTACCTCATTCCCACCGCCGAAGTACCGGTAACCAACATCTACCGCGATGTCATTCTCGATGAGAAACAACTTCCCATTAAAAATTGCGCCTACACCCAGTGCTTCCGCCGCGAAGCCGGTTCGTACGGCAAAGATGTGCGCGGACTGAACCGCCTGCACGAATTTTCTAAAGTAGAGTTAGTGCGCATTGACAAACCCGAAAACTCGCGTGCATCGCACCAAGAGATGCTTAACCACGTGGAAGGCTTACTGCAAAAGTTGGAACTTCCCTACCGTATTCTTCGTCTTTGCGGTGGTGACATGAGCTTTACGGCAGCCCTCTGCTTCGATTTCGAAGTTTACTCCGAAGCACAAAAACGCTGGTTGGAAGTAAGCTCGGTATCCAACTTCGATACCTATCAAGCCAACCGACTGAAATGCCGCTATCGCACCGCCGAAAAGAAAACCGAACTTTGCCACACACTCAACGGCTCGGCGCTGGCTCTTCCGCGCATTGTAGCAGCACTGCTGGAAAACAATCAGACCCCCGAAGGCATCCGCATCCCCAAGGCACTGGTGCCCTATACCGGGTTTGAGATGATTGATTAAGAGGATTTATTTATATATTTGTGGCATGAAAATTAGCAAGTAATATGGCATTTATCGCATTAATGGGCATTGTTAGTTGTGCGGCTTTGTGTACGCTTGCTTGGTTCTTCTACTATATACATAAGAAAGAAAAAGAGACAAAAGCAGAAGCATAACAACAACCTCTCTTCATGAATAAGATCATCAGTAAAGAGCACTTCTCGGAGAAGGTGTTCAAAATGGAAATCGAAGCACCGCTTATCGCTCGCTCGCGTAAGGCAGGTCATTTCGTAATCGTGCGTGTAGGAAACAAAGGTGAACGGATGCCGCTAACCATAGCAGGCGCCAATCCGGCGAAAGGAACAATTACCTTGGTAGTGCAAGAAGTAGGTCTATCGTCTACTCGGCTGAGCGAACTGGAAGTAGGCGATTCTATCACCGACGTCGTTGGTCCGTTGGGACAAGCCACTCACATCGAGAACTTCGGTACCGTAGTTTGTGCAGGCGGAGGTGTAGGGATAGCTCCCATGCTCCCCATTGTACAGGCACTGAAGGCGGCAGGCAATCGGGTAATCTCTGTGCTCGCCGGTCGCACCAAGGACCTCATCATACTCGAAAAAGAGATGCGCGAGAGTTCCGACGAAGTAGTCATCATGACTGACGACGGTTCGTACGGCAACAAAGGGTTGGTCACCGAAGGGGTAGAAGCCGTTATCAAACGCGAAAAAGTAGATAAATGCTTTGCCATAGGTCCGGCTATCATGATGAAATTTGTCTGCCTGCTCACCAAACAATATAACATCCCCACCGAAGTATCGCTCAACACCATTATGGTAGACGGCACGGGCATGTGCGGTGCCTGCCGCATCACTATCGGCGGAAAGACCAAGTTTGTATGCGTAGACGGTCCCGAATTTGACGGTCATCAAGTGGACTTCGATGAGATGCTGAAACGTATGGGCGCCTTCAAAAATGCCGAGCGCGAAGATATGCAAAAGCTGAGCGGTGCGGCGCAATCCTGCCAAGCAGTGCCTGAGCAAACCGCCGACAACAGTCGCGATGCCGTTTGGCGTCAGGAGTTGCGCAAATCCATGAAAGCCAAGGAACGTACAGCCATTCCGCGCATCATTATGAACGAACTTGAAGCCGACTACCGTTCGCACAGCCGCAAGGAAGAGGTAAACCAAGGACTCACCAAAGAGCAGGCGATGATTGAAGCTAAACGCTGTCTGGACTGTGCCAATCCCGGTTGCATGGAAGGTTGTCCCGTAGGCATCGACATTCCCCGCTTCATCAAACGCATTGAGCGCGGTGAACTGCTCGAAGCCGCCAAGACACTGAAAGAGACCAGTGCACTACCCGCCGTCTGCGGACGCGTTTGTCCGCAAGAGAAGCAGTGCGAAGCTCGCTGCATTCACCTCAAGATGAACGAACAACCCGTTGCCATTGGCTATCTGGAACGCTTTGCTGCCGACTACGAACGCGAAAGCGGACAAATCTCCGTACCCGAGATAAAACAGAAGAACGGCATCAAGGTTGCCGTGGTAGGTTCGGGACCTGCTGGCTTGTCGTTTGCCGGTGACATGGCTAAACGGGGTTACGAAGTCACTGTCTTCGAAGCACTACACGAAATCGGCGGCGTATTGAAATACGGCATTCCCGAATTTCGTCTGCCAAACGAAGTAGTGGACGTAGAGATAAACAACCTCGTGAAAATGGGGGTACATTTCGTCAAAGACTGCATCGTAGGCAAGACTATCAGTATAGAAGATTTGAAAGCCGACGGTTTCAAAGGTTTCTTTGTGGCATCGGGTGCCGGTTTGCCCAACTTCATGAACATTCCCGGAGAAAACTCCATAAATATCCTTTCGTCCAACGAATACCTGACGCGCGTCAACCTAATGGATGCTGCCAGCGAAGAGTCCGATACCCCCGTTCCGTTTGGCAAAAACGTAGCAGTGATAGGCGGCGGTAACACGGCAATGGACTCGGTACGTACCGCCCGTCGTCTGGGTGCCGAACGTGCCATGATTATCTACCGTCGTTCCGAAGAAGAGATGCCTGCACGCATCGAAGAGGTGAAACACGCCAAAGAAGAAGGGGTAGAATTTCTGACATTGCACAACCCCATTGAATACCTTGCCGACGAACAAGGGCGCGTAAAGCAAGTCATCTTGCAGAAAATGGCACTTGGCGAACCCGATGCTTCGGGACGTCGCAGTCCGGTACCTATCGAAGGAGCTACCGAAACAATCGACATCGACTTAGCCATTGTCAGCGTAGGTGTTTCGCCCAACCCCATTGTCCCCCACTCCATTAAAGGATTGGAAGTAGGACGCAAAGGCACTATCACCGTCGACGACAACATGCAGTCGTCCATTCCTTTTATCTATGCGGGCGGCGACATTGTGCGCGGCGGAGCTACCGTGATTCTCGCCATGGGTGACGGGCGTCGTGCTGCGGCGGCTATGGATAAGCAGTTGAGGGAATAAAATCATCATTTCACTACAATCAAATAAAATTAGTACTACCTTTGCGCACTCAGTAAACGAATTATATTCATTATTAAAACATAGGTATTATGACAATTGATCAATTTAACTTTGCCGGAAAGAAGGCATTTGTTCGCGTTGATTTCAACGTACCGTTGGATGAGAACTTTAACATTACGGATGACACCCGTATCCGTGCCGCACTCCCCACGCTGAAAAAGATTCTGAACGGTGGCGGTAGTGTCATTATAGGTTCGCATCTGGGTCGTCCCAAAGGTGTAACGAATAAGTACTCGTTGAAGCACATCCTCGGTCATGTGTCGGAATTGCTGGGGGTAGATGTACAGTTTGCTAACGACTGCATGAGCGAAGAAGCCGCAATGAAGGCTGCCGCACTGCAACCGGGCGAAGCATTGTTGCTGGAAAACCTTCGCTTCTATGCCGAAGAAGAGGGCAAACCGCGCGGCTTAGCCGACGATGCAACGGACGACGAAAAGGCTGTTGCCAAGAAAGCCGTTAAAGAGAGCCAAAAAGATTTTACCAAGAAACTGGCTTCGTATGCCGACTGCTACGTAAACGACGCCTTTGGTACCGCACACCGCGCACACGCCTCTACGGCACTGATTGCCGCTTACTTCGACAAAGACCACAAAATGTTCGGGTACTTGATGGAGAAAGAGGTGAAAGCTGTTGACAAAGTGATGAACGACATCCAACGTCCGTTCACTGCTATCATGGGTGGTTCCAAGGTTTCGTCCAAGATAGAAATCATAGAGAATCTGCTTAGCAAAGTAGATAACCTCATCGTTACAGGCGGCATGACCTATACCTTTACCAAGGCTATGGGCGGCAAGATTGGTAACTCTATCTGCGAAGAAGATAAGCTTGAGCTGGCTCTCGAACTGATGAAGAAAGCCAAAGAGAAAGGTGTGAACTTGGTGTTGGCTACCGATGCCAAGATTGCCGACTCGTTCTCTAACGATGCCAATACAAGATTCTGCAAAGTAAACGAAATACCCGACGGCTGGGAAGGACTGGACATCGGTCCCGAGTCGGAAAAAGCTTTTGCCGAAGTTATCAAGAACTCCAAAACAATCTTGTGGAACGGACCTACGGGCGTATTCGAATTTGAGAACTTTACACATGGTTCGCGCTCGGTAGGCGAAGCCATTGTAGAAGCAACCAAGAACGGAGCCTTTTCGCTGGTAGGCGGCGGCGACTCGGTGGCTTGCGTCAACAAGTTTGGCTTGGCAAGCGGCGTATCGTATGTATCGACCGGCGGCGGTGCATTGCTCGAAGCTATCGAAGGCAAAGTACTTCCGGGTATCGCAGCTATCAACGCATAAAAAATATTTTTAGAAGCTTCAAAAAGCCTGCTAACTCCGACACTTCGGGGTGTGCAGGCTTTTGTTTTTGTATCAAAACGCACAGAAAAAGAGTTGTTGAGTGAACAAAAAGCAAGTATTCCCGTTTTTTTCCATAATTATCCATACATTTGTCGTGTAAACTTAATAACGAAACTAATTATGAAAAAGATTTTAAGTGTGTTCGCAGTGATTGCATGCTGTTTGGTTGCTACCCCGGCACAAGCTCAACTGCTTAAATTTGGTTTAAAAGGCGGTGTCAATCTGTCCGAAATTAACTGGAAAAGTTTCAACGCCAACAAAGACAATACCACCGGCTTCTACGTAGGTCCCATGGTAGAGCTTACGATACCTATTTTAGGTCTGGGCGTAGACGGCGCTGTGATGTACTCACAGCGAGGTAACACTAAACTAATGGTAGACAACAACGAAGTAGGTATAAAGCAAGAAGGTTTGGAAGTACCTATCCATTTGAAATATACTTTTGGCTTAGGAAGCACTTTCGGCATCTTTATTGCGGCGGGTCCCGACTTCTTCTTCAACTTCAAAGAGAATAAAATGGATAATCCCGAGAATTGGGATATCTGGAAAGATAAAAAGACGCAGGTCGGACTGAACCTTGGTGCAGGTATAAAACTTTTTAAGCATTTGCAAGTAGGTGTAAACTACCAGTTACCGCTGGGCGACAGTTTTACCTTTAAGAAAGCCACTGAAGCCGCCGGAGATTTGATAGAAGGTAAAATGAAAACCGAAACATGGCAGGTATCGGCTGCGTATATTTTCTAAGAAAAGAAACTTTACCATACGAATAAATTGTTTTTGTTAATAACTTAGCAGGAGGGTGTGCCACAAACGGCATGCCCTCTTCTTTTTCAGCGACTTTCGTTACCGTAACGGTCGACAGCGGTTACGGTATAATAGATTTTGTTTGCCCAGGATTGAACGGGAGTGTACACATAACCGGTATCGCGAATGCCCTGTGCAACGATGTTTTCCGGATTGTCGGTATCTACCGGATATTTGTCCGAAGCGTAAAGCACGTAGGAGAGAAGGTTGCGTGTGTCATTATCGGTGGATGGTTGCCACGTCAGTTTTACGCTTCCGTCGGTCTGTTGTTGCACTGTCAACCCTGCGGGAGCCGTTGGCGGAATGGCATCCAGCCACGTCATGGCAGGTAGTAAAGCAGGCGTCGCATAAAAATCACGGCACAACACGTCGTAAATGCCCTGCGTGTTGTTCAACAGATAGTCGGCACGATAAAAGCCCGCACCTGCCACCCCGTTGTCGCGCATAAAATAGAGTTGGCGCACGATCTCTTCACACGACCAATCCCCCTCTTTAGGGTCGAGGAAATAGATACCCAACCCCGGAATCACCTGACGTCCGACGCTTTGTTCCTGCCAGTCGAGCACAAACGGATAGAAGTGGTTGCCACGGAAATACATCATCGGATAGATTTGATCTTGAATGCCTTCGCGCAACCATCCCTGCACATCTTGTCCCACCGTATAGTAAGCGTTCCAACCGTAAGACGAGTAACGCGAGGTATCGCTAAACTTCCCCACAGGTGTGGTGCTGACTTTCACCCACGGCTTCAAAGCCTTTACACCTTTATATATATAGCGCACGGCTTCGGTAATGTTGTCTCTACGCCAATCGGCTTTGGTTTTGCCTTTGCCGTACTTGCGATAGGTTGTGGCATCGGGGAAATCGGGTGCACGTTCGGGATAACGCAGGTAGTCCAACTGGATGCCGTCGATGTCGTAACGCTCTACCATTTCGCGCACCAGATTCATCAGATAGACTTTGGTTTGCGGAAGTCCGGGGTTGAGATAGTAGTAACCCTTGTAGCCCACGCTACCGGCGATGCGGCGTTTACCGCACGGAATGGTTACTACCCAAGCATGACACTCCATGCCGCGTTTGTGGCACTCTTCAACCACAAAAGCCAACGGGTCGTAGCCGGGATCAGCGCCCGTACGTCCGGCAAACGACGCATGAAAAGGTTCTATCTTAGAACGATAGGCTACATCGGCACGCACGCGCGTCTGGAACAACACCGTGTTGAAGTGAGCTGCCCGAAGTGTGTCGAGCAACCGAATGAGTTCTTGCTGCTGCGCCCGGCGAGTGGCAGGCGAAACCGCCGAAATATGCGGAAAATCAAGTCCTTGAAGTGTCGCAACCCATACGGCACGCACTTCGTGCTTGGGAGATGCAGCCGACAACGACAATAGACACACGGTAGATAGCAAAAGAGTGAGGAACCATTTCATAACGCCGCGAAGATAAACAAAAAAGGTAAAAAATAACACATTCCAACCAAAAAGCCATACATTTGTAGGCGCAACCCTCTACTATCTTACCAATATATGATAACATTTACGCTCTGTCTGCTCGCACTCATAGCCGGATATTTTATCTACGGACGATTCGTGGAGCGCATCATGGCACCCGACAATCGCCTTACACCGGCACTCACCCAAACCGACGGCATGGACTACATACCTATGCCCTCGTGGAAGATTTTCATGATACAGTTTCTTAACATTGCCGGACTGGGACCTATCTTCGGCGCCATTATGGGGGCTAAGTTCGGCACCTCGGCATACCTGTGGATTGTCTTGGGAAGCATCTTTGCCGGAGCCACACACGACTACATCGCCGGTATGATTTCGTTGCGGCACAACGGCGAAAGTCTGCCCGAAATCATCGGGCGTTATCTGGGAAAAAGCACCAAATTGGTAATGCGCCTATTTACCGTCATCCTGATGATATTGGTAGGTGCCGTGTTTGTGGCAGGTCCTGCGGGATTGCTTGCCAACCTCACCCCCGAAGTGCTGAGTACCACCTTCTGGATATGTGTTATCTTTGTTTACTACATCATTGCTACCCTGTTGCCGATAGACAAAATCATCGGCAAGATATATCCGGTGTTTGGCGCCGCACTGCTTTTTATGGCGGCAGGCATACTGGCAATGCTCTTTGTACATGCGCCCGCCATTCCCGAGTTGTGGGACGGAATGCAAAACAGACATCCGCAAGCAGCCACGCTACCTATCTTCCCGTTTATGTTTGTCAGCATTGCTTGCGGAGCCATTAGCGGTTTCCATGCCACGCAAAGTCCGCTCATGGCACGTTGCTTGAAGCACGAGCGCAGCGGTCGCCCCGTGTTTTATGGTGCCATGATAGCCGAAGGCATCGTTGCCTTGATATGGGCGGCAGCGGCGAATGCCTACTTCAACGAACACGGCATGGGCGAAACCAATGCAGCCGTTATCGTGGACAGTCTCACTAAGAACTGGCTGGGTGTGGTAGGCGGCGTATTGGCTATCTTGGGAGTGATAGCCGCCCCCATTACTACGGGCGACACCGCTTTTCGCTCGGCACGACTGATGGTAGCCGACTTTCTGGGCATGAGCCAGAAGCGTATGCGCAGCCGCCTGTACATCTGCATTCCGCTGTTTCTTGCGGCGATAGCACTTTTGCTATACAGCTTACGCGATGCCGAAGGGTTCAATGTGATATGGCGTTACTTCGCATGGGCGAACCAGACATTGGCGGTCTTTACCTTGTGGGCACTGACGGTCTACTTAATGCTTCACAAGAAAAAGGGCTATTATTACGTCACCTTCTTCCCTGCTGTGTTTATGACTGCCGTATGTTTCACCTACATCATGGTAGCACCCGAAGGATTCGGCTTGCGCCCGGCGGCTGCCGGTAGTTTTGGCGGAATCGGAGCGATAGTGTCTATTCTATGGTTCCGCATCTGGCAATTTAGAGTAAAAAATAAACCCACCTATCAAGTAAAGAAATAACAGGAAATAAAAAAGACAAACAAGATGAAAAAGTTTAGAAAATCTACCATTATATCATTGGCGTTACTGGTTTATGTCACCGCTACCGCCGCCTATTTTCTGCCTCGCAACACCGAAATATCAATCACCGAAAAGTATGTCACCGTGGGAATTGCCTACGTCGTGGTAGTTCTTGCGTGGTTGGTAATGCGCCAAAAAGAGGCGATGCAGCGCAAGCGGAAAGAGCAGGAAGGGAAAGATATTCATTAATCAACAAACATAGTATGAAAAAAATCACATTACTGGTGTGTCTGCTGATGACGACGCTGGCAGCTCACGCACAATTCGAGAAAGGAAAATGGTTTATCAGTCCATCCGTCACAGGCTTAGATCTGGCATACGACACCGGCATCGACAAAGCATCGTTTGCACTGGAAGCCAACGGAGGCGCCTTCCTAATAGACAACTTAGCATTGTTGGTACACGCCGGTGCCTCGTTCAACGTTTCGGGCAGTGACACCAACGTTTACACTCTGGGTGTGGGCGGACGTTATTATTTTGACAAAATAGGTATTTTCACCGGTGCCGGCGTCAACCTCGACCATTGGTCGTGGAGTACTACCGACGACACCCGTATCTCACTGGCTTTGGAAGCCGGTTATGCCTTCTTTCTTTCGCGTACGGTAACTCTCGAACCCGCTGTTTTTTGTAACATCGGCAACGAAGCACGCTTCGGACTGAAGCTGGGCTTCGGATTTTATTTCTGAGAAGCAGGAATACGCTCTATACAACCGTTTTTCTAATTCGTAGGCGTCTCCGTAGAGGCGTATGTTGGTGCGATAAATTAGAGTTTACGCGTGTGATTGTAACGTGCCGTGCGCAGCCCAAGTGGTTGACTGTAGTATCTTCAAACTCCTCCCCTTCTTTAGAGGGGAGGTGGCACGCCGAAGGCGTGACGGAGGGGTATCTTACAAGGCGCGAAGCGCAAAATCCGGCATACAGAAGTAACTTATATATGATTATTTTGATGCATACGCCAGTGGTTTATTTGCGCTTCGCGCCCGGCATACCCCTCCGTCACGCCTACGGCGCGCCACCACCCCTCTAAAGAAGGGGAGGAGTTTAAGATACAACAGTCAACCACTTGGGCTGCGCACGGCGGACTACAATCCCACACGTAAACTCTATTTATCTCACACACACTTCTGCGAAGATGCTAAGAAACTTATCGGAGGTAGTGATTTGTTTATTAGTTGTTATTTAGTGATAAATAACTATGTATCAGTGATATATTATTTTTGTACCGTACATCCCTTACCGTCCGACCAACGTCGGACGAGCGTACAACCAACGTCGGACGG
>JAISHU010000042.1 GCA_031262385.1 Mediterranea sp. (in: CFB group bacteria) | reverse complement strand
CCGGTAGCCATGTAGTTCAGTCCGGCGGGAATCATCTGTGCAAACGACTTCCACGTGGCGTTCACATCGCCATTCCACGAGATGGTGGAGTAGCGTTGCTGTCCCGCATAGCTCGAACGTGTCAGATTCACCACTCGTTTGGCATCGTTCGTGGCTCGCTGATTTTCGTAGATACCCATGGCGTGATAGAGAGAATAGAGCTGGCTTCGTTCGGCACCCAGCAGATCGCTTAGAGCACGGGTGTTCAACTCCCAGCGTTGGCGATGACTATCGAGCGTATAATCTTCGGGCATGAATCTCCAATCGGCATCTATCGGTTCTGATGAGTCGCACCACCATGCATCGAAGCCGTTGCGAAAAAATTCATTGTTGGCATATTGCCAGTACAAGCCACGAGCAAGCGGATTGAAAGCGTCGTAGACTGATGTGTTGCCCGGCAGCAGATAGCCGCGACTGCGAAAATCGTCGGTTTGAGAAGAACTCTGGGCATTCGGCCAGATGGAAATCATCAGTTTGGCATGTAGCCGGTGTATTTCGTCGGCGAGCAACTTTTTATCGGGGTAGAACTGCGGGTCCATGGACATGTCTCCCCACTTTCCTGCGCGCCAGTAGTTCCAGTCTTGCACAATCATGTCAATGGGGATGCGGCGATTGCGATATTCTTTCAGTGTGTTTATCAGGTCGTCCGAACTGACATATCGTTCCTTTGATTGAATGTAACCGAAGAGATAACGTGGCATCATAGGTACGTTGCCTGTGAGTCGGCGGTAGTTGGCTACGACAGCATCAAGTGTCTCTCCTTTCATGAAATAGTAGTCTATCTGGCGGGCTGCTTCCATTTCAAGATAGGTTTCTTTGTCAGTGTCGCTGAAAAGCATACTGCATCCGGCATCAGCCAACAAGCCATAGCCGGCAGTGGAGTTGAGTACCGGTATCATTATCTTGAGATTGTGTTGGCAGAGATAAAGTGTTTTACCTCGCAGATTCATATATGCTTGTTCGTGCGAACCCAGTCCGTACAATGCTTCGCCGGATTGCAGACGGAAGTTCATCCGGTATTTCCACAGATGGGCGATACTATCGGCAGGATGATATGAACGCGGACGAGCCGTATCTTCCTGCAACAGTGGCGTACCGTCGACACTGAAGTAACTCACGGCACCACTCTGTCGGTCTATCACTACTGTCAAGCTATCCGATTGCAGACGGTAAGATGTATCGTTTTCCGTATGTGTGAAGCGTATCGTATGAGGTGCACGAGGTACACATACAGCGGTACCGTTGCCACAGAAAGCCAACTCGGGTGTATATTGAACCCGCACGATGTCGGGTGTAATGAACTCGACCTTGAGCAACCCTTCTGTTAATCGGCAGTCTATGCCATTGCCATTGAACGCCGCTTGCGTTATTTGTCCGTGCCCCTGCATAGTTAGCGAAAGCAGCATAAGTCCGCATAAAATCAGATGTTTCATATCTTTTGGTATTTTCAATGTGTACATAATGGAATAGAATGTCCAAAGATACAGACTGACAAAACACCGCGGTTTATACTTTTAGATATGATGCTTGCATATTTGGATAAATGCCGTTACTAAAAGACAAAATCGCAGCAAGGTGCGGTTCTTCTCTGCACTAAATTCAAAACAGGTTCTAAATCCCCAGCGAAGCGCGCACTTTTTCTATCTGCACTTCGGAAGCGGCATTAAGCCTGTCGTAATCGGCACGGCTTTTCATCTCGCCTTTCACTTCGATGTAGAATTTAATCTTCGGCTCGGTACCCGACGGGCGAACGGACACCTTGGTGCCATCGACGGTGAAGTATTGCAACACATTGGAGGTATCGGGCATACTTAGCGGAGTAACCGTACCGTCGGCTGCCGTTTGCTGCAAGGTCTGATAGTCCTTAATGACGGAAACGGGCGAACCACCAATCTCTTTGGGAGGGTCGTTGCGGTAGTTGGTCATCATCTGCTTAATCTCTTCGGCTCCGCTCTTGCCGGGTTTCACCACGTTAATGGTAAACTCTCGCGAGAAACCGTATTCCACATAGATGTCGAGCAACAGTTCAAAGAGGGTCTTGCCGTTGTCTTTTGCCCACGCAGCAATCTCGGAGATAAGACAGCACGCCGACACGGCATCTTTATCGCGTACAAAGTCTTCGGCAAGAAAACCGTAGCTCTCTTCGCCGCCGCCGATATATTGCTTTTTGCCTTCGCGTATGCGAATCTCACGAGCTATCCACTTGAATCCGGTGTAACAATCGAGCATCTCGATGTGGTTTTTATCGGCAATTTTCTTGATGAGTTCGGTAGTTACGATGGTCTTCACGCAAAACTCGTCGCCTTTAATCTTACCCAGCAATTTGTACTGCGTCAGTATGTAATAGAGGTACATCAGGCAAGTTTGATTGCCGTTGATAAGTACCCATTCTCCCTTTTCGTCTTTGCAGGCAATGCCTACGCGGTCGGCATCGGGATCCGAAGCCATTACCAGTTCGGCGTCCATCTTCTTGGCAAGTGCCACAGCCATGGAAAGTGCTTCGGCATTTTCGGGATTGGGCGACACCACCGTGGGGAAGTTACCGTCTTTCACCATTTGTTCGGGTACGGTATGTACGTTCTCGAAGCCCCACATTTTCAGTGCGCGCGGTATGAGCATCATGCCGGTGCCGTGAATGGGGGTATAGACAATCTTCATATCTTTGTGTCGTGCAATGGCGGCAGGGTCGAGACTAACCGTTTTTACTTTGTCGAGATAGACTTTGTCCACCTCTTCGCCAATGATCTGAATCAGCGCTTTGTTGCCGGTGAACTTAATGTCGGCTGCCGAAGCAATCTTGCCCACTTCGTCGATGATTGCCGCATCGTGAGGAGCCAACACCTGCGCACCGTCGTCCCAATAGGCTTTGTAGCCGTTGTACTCTTTGGGGTTGTGGCTTGCCGTTAGTATGATGCCGCTCTGACAACCCAAGTGACGAATTGCGAAAGACATTTCGGGGGTAGGTCGCATGTCGTCGAACAGATACACCTTGATGCCGTTTGCCGAGAAGATGTCCGCCGATATTTCGGCAAACTTACGGCTGTTGTTACGGCAATCGTGTCCCACCACCACAGAGATTTGTTCTCTGTCTTTGAAACATTCGTTGAGGTAATTGGATAAGCCTTGCGTAGCAGCACCCACGGTGTAGATGTTCATGCGGTTGCTTCCCGCACCCATGATACCGCGCAGACCTCCCGTACCAAATTCCAAGTCTTTGTAGAAAGACTCTATCAGTTCGCTCTTGTCGGGATTGTCCAACATTCGTTTTACTTCTGCCTGAGTTTCGGCGTCGTACGCCGGGGTCAGCCACTTACGAGCCTTCTCAGTGACCTGTGCAATGAGTTCTTGATTATCCATGCTGTTTCTTATTAAAGAAAATCTGTTTCAATTCCTTACGATTGAGAATAATATAAACGATAAAAACTATTCCAAGAATAATGGATAGTTGTTGGTAAACGTCTACTAATGTCATGACATATCCTCCTTTTTTATTTCGTTATCACTTTGTGCAATCAGCAAAAAGCCCAATACTATGCACAATAATACACTGATGCCGGCAAAAATATAAAGATTGGCATAACCAAATCCTTGTTGCATCACTCCTGCCAATATTACTCCACCGATAACCAGCTTCGCTATATCCAATAGAAACCTTCCTGCGGTATCTTTTGTTCTTGTTAATCTCATCTATTTTGCGTTTTTAAAAGTTTATTGGGACGCATTAGTTCCTGCGTCCCAATAAAAGAATCTTATTCAGGCATCTTGTAGCGATCGCCTGTTTGCTTCACATATTCTTCAAGGAATTCTTTGGGGTATCCGGGGCGAACGGGAGAGAGCGGACGACCGGTGGTGGCGTTGCGTTCGAACTGACCGTTTTTAACCCGACGTACCACACCGTCGTTGTATTTTACAATGAGGAATTCGCCCAACTTCTTCCATGTATCGAGCGTGCTTTGTGCCGTCATGGATGTGTAGTTGGTAAGGAATGCTTTGGCTTTGGCAGGGTCTTGTGCGTACAAACGGGCTGCGGTAGCTTCGATTCCTTCTTGCGCCTGTTGGAACGTGGTTTCGAGGTCGGACTGCACCGCGCGAATGTCGTCGATGAGCAAGTCGTAGCGCAGGTAAGCCATGTTAGCCACCCAGTTGAATATCCAGAACGACGACTTCCACGAGAACTGTGCATAGTCGGCACCTTCTACATGTGTGTAACATTCGGGAGCTTTGGTAGCGCAGCAATAAACGGGCGTAAAGACGGTAAGGTTGGCATCGTCGGAACCAAACCAGAAGAGTCCGCCAATGGCATCGGGCAAGTTGGCACGCATCTGCGACACAAATACCCAAGCCGTTTGATAGGTGGAGATGGGACGTTCGTTGAAATACTCTTTGCCGTCAACCTTGAACGACAAAGGCGAAAGGCGGTAAGGAGCATGGTATTCGCCGGCTCCAAAGTCTTTGCTGATGTCGAGCGGCGTGCCCTCGTAGTGGTCGCGCATGGCATGTTGAATGTCTTCGACCGACAGTTTGCGGGTAGCTTTGAGGTAAAGCGGCATCGGTTCGTTGGTCTTCCCTTCGATATAGGGCAAGAACTCCGTTCCACGCTCGGTAAACATATTAAAAAAGCTCCACACGCGTGCTTCGCAGTAGCGACGACCGCCGAAATCCAGCGGATTGTAGGCATCGGCAAAGCTGAAATCTTTGTTTACACCGTTGAAGTAACCTTTCTCACGGGCAAACGAAATCACGTCGGACGAATAGAGGCAATTTTGTTTGTCGTTCATATCGAATCGGTGAATGCGGCTTTGGTTGGCATGTGCGGCAATGCAGTCGTCGGGAATGCGTACGGCAACCCAAACGGCACCGCGTACACCGGGACCTTTGCCAATCATCTCCATAATCCAAACTTCGTTGGGGTCGGCAATGGTAAACGATTCGCCACTGCTGTAATAACCGTATTGTTGCACCAATTCCGTCATTATTTTAATGGCTTCGCGGGCTGTGCGCGAACGTTGCAAACCAATATATATCAAGCTTCCGTAGTCTATCAAGCCCAAAGTGTCCACCAGTTCGCTGCGTCCGCCGAAAGTAGTTTCGGCAATGGTAACCTGAAATTCGTTGATGTTACCTATTACATTATAGGTTTGCGCAGCTTCGGGAATCTGTCCCAAGTATTTGCCGGTGTCCCACTCGTAAATGTCGCGCATAGTGCCTTTGGCATGCAAACCTGCGGCAAAGTGCACAAGGTCGCCGAAGTGACCGTACGAGTCGGCAGAATAAGAAACAATGGTAGAACCGTCGGTAGAGGCATTCTTACCTACGATGAGATTGGTACAAGCAAAAGCCTGTACGGCAGATGCCGTAATAAAGAGGACGGCAAGGATGATTTTTTTGCTTTTCATAACTTGTTGTGTGATAATGTTCGTGCGCAAAGATAGATTTTTTAATGAAGAACGAAGCACGAAGTATCAACAAATTATAGGATACCGCTTTGTTATTTGTTTAACTCCAAGAACTTGCGCTACACACCATACGTCGTTTAATGTAAAAATAGTTCCGCTTGCAGAATAAAAACGAATGTTAGCTATTTTTGTTTCGCAAAAGATTGACAATCATTGTACTTTTGAGGACGCGACCATAACGGTGATACGACAAAAAACGTCTGCCGTTATAAACTTATGTAAAACTAAACACTTTATGTTTGACACAAGCACAATATACCCATCCGTCTGTTGCAGTCCGTTCGTACCGCAACTCCGTCACTCCCGGTCGTCGCATCGACGCCCGAAAATCACACCGTTTACATATTATGTTTGTGCCCGACTAAAGCTCCGTTTATAATGAAACATACATTATTAACCGCACTCCTGTTATTAGGCAGCATGTCTGCCGCGTACGCACAGACCGAAAGGGTAACTTTTGCAACGTCACCCTTAACCATAGAGGATATTTGCAACGTCACCGAACGGCAAACAGACTACCGTATCTCGTTCAGTAGCCGCGATATCAATCCTACCACGCAAGTACAGGTGCCCGTTAATAGTTCGCTTACCATCGCCGACCTGATGCATCGGGTCTTGACCGGCACTCATTGCACCTATATTATACACGGAAAGAACATCCTGATATTTAAAGCAGAATATCTAAGCACAATAAAATCAACACAGACACGCTCAGAGCATGGAGAACATTTATTCGTGAACCCCTCTTCAGAAACGGACGAAGTATTTATTTACCCCGACCATTCTAAGATTATCGACAGAAATGCCGGTCGTAAAAGTACGCCGGATGCTATGCGTCCTTACTACAATCATCTTTACCCTCGGCTATATCTGAAGACCGACCTTCTCTATGCAGGCGCTTCGCTCACACCCAACCTCAGTATAGAGGTGGGTGTGGGAAAGCGTTCTACTCTTGATTTTACCGTAGGCTACAACCCGTGGAATCGCAACTCCGACAACGAACAGAACCGCAAGTTTGTGCATCTGCTTGCCAAAGGCGAATATCGCTACTGGCTGTGCGAACGCTTCGACGGACATTTCTTCGGTGCCAACCTGCTCTTTTCATCGTTTAACATCTCCAACCTCGACCTGAAATGGCTGGGATTTGACAAAGAATATCGTCACCAAGGCAGAGCTTACGGTGCGGGAGTGTCGTATGGCTACCTATGGAACTGGAGTCGTCGTTGGGGAATGGAGCTCAACGTAGGAGTAGGTGCAGTGTGGCGCAAATACGGACGCTACGACTGCATAAAGTGCGGCGATAAAATTGACGATAAAAAGGAGATATACTACGGTCCCACCGCCGTGGGAATAAAGCTTGTGTACAAACTGAAATGAAACGTAGCATGTAAATATTATCATAGTTATGAAGAGAATACTTGTTATACTATTTTTATTTACCATTGTCGGTACGACGACAGGTTTTGCCAAAACCTCCGACTCGTTACGCGTAACCAACATACAACTACGACTGCAAGGCGACAGCCTCCACATAGCCTTCGACCTGCATATAAGCAAAAAGGTCGTCAAACGCGGCGACGCATGGCTGCTTACACCATCGCTTACAAATGCCGGGAACAAACTGTCGCTCACACCGCTGTTATTGGAACACGAAAAAATAGCATCTGTTGAGCCTTTCCGCCAAACCGTATCCCACCAACCATGGATGCGAGGCGGTGACCTCCTACTAAACGCTTTGATTTACGATTGCTGCGAGGTAACGGACATCCCCTTAGGCGTAATCGCACCAAACATACTTACCCAAACACCCATCCGTTCACAAACCACACCCGCCGCTCCGGTAGTTGCCGTTCCTCCGAAGCAAGAACCGCCGATTGCGGAAGCACCTTCGCAACCACCATACCCATCTTCGTACAATCGCGAAGCCGAAATGCCTTCGTACCCCATACAGTTCCGTCAAGGCGAGACCGTACCGGATGAATATTACGGTAACAATCGCGAAGCACTGAACAAACTGACGGAAGAACTGATACAGTCCGAAAACTCCGACGACAGCCGCATTTCTTACATTTTTATAGACGGACACGTATCGCCCGAAGGAGGTTTGGAAGCCAACCGCTCGCTGGGTTATCAACGTGCCCTCTCCGTGAAACGTTACTTGGAGAAGCGTACCGGCATATCGGGAGAACGCATCGTAGCTCACGACGGTTATATCGACTGGAATTATCTGCGTAGCATGGTGCTGGATTCCAACATGCACGAGAAAAACGAAGTCGTTCACATTATAGATAATGTGCCCGAGTGGGATGCTTCGCGCAAGGTGGGACGTTTGGGACAACTGATGTTGTTGCACGGCGGTAATACCTACCGTTACATGCTCAACAATTTCTTCCCCAAAATGCGCAACGCCACTTACATCAGGGTGTTTTATAAGACACAGTTTTGAATTGTTCTTTAGCCGGCTCACAAGCATATTGTTACATTATTACCCGTTTACGCATCATAATGCCGCAATATCGCGCCTTTAGCTAACTCACACTTTGAAGAAAACGTGCCTTTAAACCGCACGCTATGCGTTCTCTCCCGCTACTTAACGAACCAACTCGGCGAAAACAATGAATTAACTCGGCGGAAACAACGAATCATCTGCACGGAAACAACGAACTGTCGACGCGAAAACAACGAATCAACTGCCGGCTTAAGAAATTATCTCGGCAAGTTAAGCTGTATATCCCGGCAGATTGTTGCGTTATCCCGGCAAGTTATTGCGCTAACTCGGCAAGATAATTTCATAAAGTTCTTTTTGGAGCTGTTTTTTCGCGCTGAAGGCGCTTTTTGTATTTTGACATAATTTCTTCATATCTTTCTGTGAGTGTGATAATTAAGCAGTGTATTTTACATAGTTTAACGCGCTATACTCGCACGAAAGTCACCAACCCCTACTCCACCTCGAAATAAGCCCGTTTTTCGAGGGTTCGTTTGACGTTTTGACACTTTGATAAGAATTCAAAGCAGCTTCTAAAAAATCCTTGAGCCGGTTTGTACATTGAAATAGATGTTTCAATGCACAAAACCGGCTCGGGAAAAACATAATCAGCGTTTACGCTTATGTCTACTAATTATCTATGGTAATGTCGGTTGTTTGCCAAATGTCTCTCGACGATGTGCCGACGCGCACGGCATAATTGCCCTGTTCGACAATCCATGCCGCCGTATCTTCGTCGTACGAAGCCAAGTCGGAGGCTGCGAAATGCAATTCGACAGTCTGGCTCTGTCCCGGTTGCAGCACACGTGTTTTTACGAAAGCTTTCAGTTCTTTTGCGGGCTTTTCTAATTTACCTTTCGGAGCAGACACATAGAGTTGTGCAACGGTTTTGCCGTCAACGTTGCCGGTGTTCTTCACCGTCAGCTTGGCTACGTAAGCATCTCCTTGCTTGGTCACTTGCAAATCTTCACCGGCAAAAGTGGTGTACGACAGTCCGTAACCGAAGGGATAGGAGACAGCTTTATCGTAGGTATCGAAATAACGATAGCCTACATAGATGCCTTCTTCATAACGGGTGTAGTCTACGTTACGCACCTTTTCAGCTTTTTCTTCCGTCTGATTGGGCATAAAGACAGGTGTACCTGCCACATAATCGTAAGGGAAGTTCGCCGACGAGGCAGCATCCATATAATTAACCGGGAAAGTCATAGGTAGTTTACCCGAAGGATTAACGGCGCCTTTCAGCACGTCGGCGACCGAGTTACCTCCCTCTTGTCCGGCTTGCCATGCCAACAAGATGGCATCGGGCATCTCTTTCCACGATGCCGTTTCGATGACGCCACCGATATTGAGCACCACCACTACACGCTTGCCTGCCGCATGGTAAGCCGTACAAACAGCTTTAAGCAGGTCGCGTTCGACGGAAGAGAGTTCGAAATCTTTCAACTCACGGTCGGCAAACTCGCCAGAGTTACGTCCGAAGGTTACGAGTGCGATGTCGCTTTCGGCAATACTCTTACTGAGTTGTGCCGCGGTAGGTACAATTTCGGCGGCACGTGTGCGAGGCAGGAACATAGCCAGCGGATTAGTCGGATCGGGAGCATTCTTCTTGTTCTCGGCAGCAATGTGCTTTTCGTACACATCGGCGAGCGAAGTACTAAAGCGATAGCCTGCATTAGCCAAACCTTCTTTGAGCGAAATGGTATAGGCTTCGTTAACGTCACCCGAACCGGTACCGCCTGCTATGAACTCGTACGACGTAATGCCGAAGGCTGCTACACTCTTCACATCGGCAGTAAAGGGAAGTGCGTTCTTTTCGTTCTTGAGCAACACCATACCTTCGGTTGCCGATTCGCGCGTCACGGTAGCATGAGCTTTCAGGTCGGGCTTGTTGGAGTAGGCATAACCTTTGAAGCGCGGTGTATCCAGAATGAGGTTCAGGACACGCGTTACGTTTACGTCGATGTCTTCCATAGCCAATTCGCCGCTCTTAGCCGCTGCAAGAATTGTTTCGTATTGCTTGGCGGTACCCGGCATCAGCAAGTCGTTGCCTGCGTGAACTTGTGCGGGAGGATTCTTGCCGCCAAACCAGTCGGTCATAACGGTACCTTTGTAACCCCATTCGGAGCGCAAGATGTCTGTCAGCAGTGCGCGGTCTTCGGATGTGTAGACACCGTTAATCTTGTTATACGAAGTCATGATGGTCCACGGATGCGACTCTTTTACGGCAATCTCAAAACCACGGTAGTAAATCTCGCGCAAGGCACGTCCGGATACCAATGCATCGTTGTTCATGCGGTTGGTTTCTTGGTTATTGGCTACAAAATGTTTGATGGAGGTACCTACTCCGTTGCTCTGCACACCCTTCACCATGGCTGCCGCAATTTTGCCGGACAGCAACGGGTCTTCCGAATAGTATTCGAAATTGCGTCCGCACAGCGGATTGCGGTGGATATTCATAGCCGGTGCCAACAGCACGTCTACGCCATACTCCAACACCTCTTTACCGATGGCTTTGCCCACGTTTTCGACCAGTGCGGTATTCCACGTAGACGCCAGCAATGTGGCTACGGGAAATGCCGTACAATAGTATGTTTCCGTATCGCCTTCGCGCTTGGGCTGTATGCGCAGTCCTGCAGGACCGTCCGCCAATACAATGGCAGGGATACCCAGTCGGGGAATGGGATAGGTAGTACCCGCAGCACCCGGAACGATATTTCTGGTTTCGCCTACCACAGCACTGTCGCCCGATACGCCACCCATACCGGTACCGATAAGTAGTTCTACTTTCTCTTCCAAGGTCATGGCAGCTACGACATCCTTCACATCAGCTTTGCCTAATTGAGGTGTGCCGGTGTGGCAGGAGAGCAATGCTCCCGCCACACAGATTGTTAAAACGATTCTTTTCATCATCATTGCCAATCGTTAGTTAAACAACATGGGTGCGAACATCGAGAGATAGATGCGCCAGTTGCGCCAGATATGTCCGCCTTCGTTCTCGAAATATTGATATTTATATCCGTGCTCGTCCAGCAATTTGCGATACTCCACGTTGGCATTGTAGAGGAAGTCGGTTTTGCCGATGGCTATCCAGTAGAGTTTGGGATTCTTGGCAAACTGCGTTTTCAGTTTCGCGGGTATATTCTGATAGATAGGATTGTCTTGACGGTCGCCCATATCGAAAGTGATGGTGGCAGCCGAGAAGAGACCTATGTAGTCGAACATATCAGGAAACTCCTTCGAGATATTGAGCGAGTGACCTCCTCCCATTGAGAGACCGGATATGGCACGTGCCGATTTCTTCTTGATAACACGGTAGTTGCTCTCGATGAACTTCACAATGTCGGGGAATGCCAGTTCGTACGAACTTTTGGGTTCAAACTTCACTTGTGTATTGCGTGCACCGCTTCCACCACCGGCAAAAGGATTGTTGGGCGTAATGAGTCCGTATTCGTCTTCGCCCGGTGCAGACTTTTGTCCCGCATTGCCGTTGGGCATCACAACCAACATCGGTTTGGCTTTGCCCTGTGCAATAAGGTTATCTAATATTTGTGCTGTGCGCCCCAGCGAAATCCATGCCTCTTCGTCGCCACCGGCTCCGTGCAACAGATAGAGCACAGGATAGGATTTGTTACCCGACTCGTAGCCGGGAGGTGTGTAGATGGTGATGCGGCGTTCGAAGCCCAGCGTGGGACTGTTGTACCAGCGGCGCGCTATCGTTCCGTGAGGTACGTTCTGTACACTGTACAAATCACCCGGATTACCTTTGATAATAAATACGTTGGTCGTCGACACCACATCGCGTATCATATAAATATTGGATGGGTCGCGTACGGTCAGTCCATCTACTACAAACGAATAGCTGTATAGTTCGGAAGCCAGCGGTGCGGTGGTGTATTCCCATACACCATTCTTTTCTACAAGGTCGGCAGTACCCGGTGCGTCGTACGACATGCCGTTGTCAAACTTGATGTTTTGGGTAGGAAGGAAGTCACCGGTAACTTGTACTTTGACCGCCTTAGGTGCACGCAGGCGGAAAGTAACCGAGTTGTCGGGATGGATTTCGGGCGAAACGATAGCGCCTCTACCACTAAACAATGCTTCTTGTGCGAAGGTGGCTGTGACGAATAATAGCATTGTCGCAGCCAGTAAGATTCTTTTTTTCATTATTCTTAATCATTAAAATGGATAATTACGATGATTTATTGTGCCGGAGCCAAGTTCGTGAAATTCACAGTTCCCGGGGTAGCCGAGGTAGCCCACATGGGTTGCGAAGTGTCTTGCAAGGGGATGTTTGTTCCGACGATGCTAAGCACGCCACCTACTTCGGTAATGTTAAGCATAACACCCTCTGCTCCTGCGCGGATAAAATTCTTTTGCCCTCCTTCCACATAGTACGAGCCGCTTTCGATGATGCTGCTCGCCATGCCGAACCACGCCATGTCCATGTACGAGCCTACCGCCACTTGTCCGGCAGCAGTTACAGGGTCACTCAGCAGAT
>JAISHU010000006.1 GCA_031262385.1 Mediterranea sp. (in: CFB group bacteria) | reverse complement strand
GTACGGCACGGGATGCGCCGGTTCACGCTTGTTGAACGGAACATTGGACATACATGTCGAATTAGAAAAAGAATTGGCTGAATTTGTAGGTAAAGAAGATGCACTCTGTTTCTCCACCGTATTTACGGTAAACGAAGGTGTTATTCCCCAACTGACAGGACGTAACGATTATATTATATGCGATGACCGCGTACACGCTTCGATAGTGGACGGTCGTCGTCTTTCTTTTTCTACCCAACTGAAATACAAGCATAACGACATGGAAGACTTGGAGCGCGAGTTGCAAAAATGTGCTCCCGAGGCTATCAAACTTATCATTGTGGATAGCTTGTTTTCTATGGAAGGCGATTTGGCAAACCTGCCCGAGATTGTACGTCTGAAGAAGAAATACAATGCCAGCCTTATGGTGGACGAAGCACACGGCATCGGCGTGTTCGGCAAACAAGGACGTGGTGTTTGCGACTATTTCGGTGTTACCGAAGACGTAGACTTGATAATGGGTACTTTCAGTAAATCGCTGGCTTCTATCGGTGGCTTTGTGGCTGCCGACGAATCCATTATTAACTGGTTGCGCCACACGGCACGTTCGTACATCTTCCAAGCCAGTTGCACACCGGCTTCTACGGCTGCCGCTCGCGAAGCATTACATATCATTATGAATGAACCCGAACGTCAGCAACGCCTTTGGGACATCACCAACTATGCCTTGAAAAGTTTCCGCGATGCCGGCTTTGAAATAGGCGAGACGGCTTCTCCCATTATTCCGCTGTATGTACGCGATACGGAAAAGACATTTACCGTAACCAAACTTGCCTTCGACGAAGGTATCTTTATCAACCCCGTGATTCCGCCCGCTTGTGCACCGCAAGATACGCTGGTACGCGTAGCACTAATGGCTACTCACACCAAAGATCAAGTAGACTTTGCCGTAGAAAAACTGACCAAATGCTTCCGGGCATTGGGAATCATATAATAATGTGCTAATTTGCCGATATGCTAATGTGTCAATGAAGCTCGCACGGTTTCATCGATACATTAGCATATTGGTATATTAGCCATTGCGCATTATTTAAACGCTATCTTAATACATGCTAACCTTTATGTATAAATCTCATCTTGTATCATTTCTCGTGCTTGGTCTCTTTGTCATTCTTCCTTTGCGTGCACAAGACAATCCTAAGCATCTGCCACTCTCTTCTTTTGTAGAATACGGCGCTACCGTTCATCATGGCGATAACACCCCTTTGTGGCAAGTCGGTAATCAGTACGGGCTTTCATCGCTTAAAAACAACACCTACCTGCGGGCGGGAACTTTCTATGCCGACAGCATCGGGAAGTGGCAACTGCACGGCGGATTGGATATGGCGGTTGCAGCGGGATTCACCTCTACCTTTGTACTTCAACAGGCATATGCCGATATTCGCTATTGGAAAATTGCCCTCTTCGGCGGAACCAAAGAGATAGGCTCTCCGTTGCTCAATCGTACACTGAGCAGTGGCGACCTGACTTACTCCGACAATGCACGCCCCGTTCCACAAATCATGTTGTACATGCCCGACTATATGAGATTGGGACGCCTCTTTGCTTTTAAGGTGGAGTTTTCGTACGGGTGGTTTACCGACGGCGACTTCCTCAAAGAGCGTGTACAGGCAAATGCTACCTATGTGCGAGGGGTGAAGTATCACCACAAAAGTTTGCTGATGCGTATCGGCGCACCACAAAGCAAGTGGCGGTTAGACCTCGGCATTGTTACCAATGTACAGTTTGGCGGTTACGAGAAGTTCGGCGACCAAAGTGTAGATTTGGGAAACACCTTTAAAGACTACTTGCGTGTGCTGATTCCGCAGGCAGGCGGAGAAGATACCAAGTCGTTCGAACAAGAATTTTATCAAGGCAATACGGTGGGGAGCGAATATGTAATGGGCACTTACCGGCACAAAGATTTTATGTTGCGCGCTTACCTGCAAAACCATTTCGACGACATGAGTGCCATGGGCAAGCAGAACGGTTTCGACGGTCTGTGGGGGTTGGAATATCGGTCTGTGAAACGACAAGTACTTAGCGGAGTGGTGCTGGAATATTTTCAAACTACCAACCAAAGCGGTCCTTTGCATGGCATCGAAGACGTAGGTGTAGGCAAAACGGGCGGTGGGGACAACTACTATAACCACTGGTTGTACGGCACCTCTTCGCATTGGGGGATGCTGCTTGGCAATCCGTTGATACCCTCGCCTATCTATAACAAAAATCATCGGAACACCTTGTATTACAATCGTGTACAGGCGGTACATGTCGGCGTAAGCGGCGACATTAGTTGCGATTGGTCGTACACGGCAAAGCTTTCGTACAACAAAACATTCGGAACACATTATGCTCCTCTTATTAAACCTATTGAAAATTTCTCTACATTTGTGGCGGTTTTGTATGCTCCTCATCGCTTAGAAGGGTGGACTTTTCACGTTTCGGCAGCACTCGATACCGGGGAGATATATGGCGATAACGTAGGTTTTCAATTAAAGATTAAAAAAACATTTTAGTAAAATGAACTATTTGCCGACAGAAATCGAAGGCGTTTGGATTATCGAGCCGGTTGTTTATACCGATGCACGCGGTTATTTCACGGAAGCTTTCAAAGAAAAGGAGTTTAAAGAACGTGTAGGTGACGTACATTTCATTCAGGACAACGAATCTTGTTCGTCGTTTGGCGTGTTGCGCGGATTGCATTACCAAAAGGGCGAATGGAGTCAGGCAAAATTGGTGCGGGTACTCAAAGGGTGTGTGTACGACGTAGCGGTAGATATGCGCCGTTCTTCCCCCACGTTTGGTAAATATGTCGGTGTGGAGCTTAGCGAAGAGAATCACCGTCAGTTTTTCATACCTCGCGGATTTGCACACGGTTTCTTGGTGTTGAGCGAAGAGGCGGTCTTTATGTATAAGGTGGACAACGAATATGCTCCGCAAGCCGAAGCATCGGTGCGCTTCGACGACGAAACCATAGGTATTCACTGGGGAGATATCGCTCCCGAACAATTGCTGCTGTCGGATAAAGACAAAGCTGCACCATTGTTTAAAGATGCTGCCTATTTTGAATAAGCTCAATGCATCTTAATTTATACTTCGCAAGGTGTGCTCCCTGCACCTCCGCATTCATTATCAAAGTGTCAAAGTGTCAAAACGTCAAACGAACCCTCGAAAAACGCCCCTATTTCGGACTAAGGGACGGCTCGGTGACTTTCATTGGCAGTGTAGCGCGTTAAACTATGTAAAAATAGTACCTTAATGCGCATACTCACAGAAAGATACGAAGAAATATTGTCAAGAAACAAAAAGCGCCTTCAGCGCAAAAAAACTTCCCCAAAAAGAACTTTATGAAATTATCCCGGCAAGTTAGCGCGATAACTTGCCGAGATAACGCAACAATTTGCCGGGAAATACAGACTAACTTGCCGAGATAATTTGCTAAGCCGGCAGTTGATTCGTTGTTTTCGTGCGGACAATTCGTTGTTTCCGCCGAGTTGATTCGTTGTTTTTACCGAGTTGGTTCGTTAAGTTGCGGGAAATAATGCATAGCGTGCGGTTTAAAGGTCTGTTTTTGGCAAAGTACGAGTTAGCAAAAGGCACGATATTGTGACATTATGACACGTAAATGGGATTAATGGAGACAACAGCACACTTATGCGTTTTATTTAATATTCTCGCATCGTGAAGTAAACACAAGCCATACACCTTACTACAACATATTTACACGCCGATAATTGTTTGTATGTTAAACAACATAATTCTGTAACAGTGTCAATAAATTGTCAATCTTTCAATTAATGTCTAATTTGCGCCCCACTTTCCGGAAGACCTAACGGGCGGAAACAAACAAATGATTTATTTACTTAAATTTTATACATTATGAAGGTATATCAGACTAACGAAATCAAGAACATTGCTTTACTCGGCAATGACGGCTCGGGAAAAACCACTCTCACGGAAGCGCTGCTCTTTGAGGGTGGTATTATAAAACGTCGTGGCAGAATTACGGCGAAGAATACGGTCAGCGACTATTTTCCGGTGGAGCAAGAATATGGATATTCTGTGTTTTCCACCGTTTTCCATGTGGAGTGGAATGGTAAGAAACTCAATATTATAGACTGTCCGGGAAGTGACGACTTCGTAGGCGCTGCCATTACCGCACTCAACGTTACCGATACGGCTATCTTGCTGCTCAACGGGCAGTACGGTCCCGAAGTGGGTACGCAAAACCACTTCCGTTACACCGAGAAACTGGGCAAACCGGTGATATTCTTAGTCAACCAATTAGATCATGAGAAATGCGACTACGACATGGTGCTGGAACAACTTCGCTCGGCATACGGTTCCAAAGTGGTGCCGGTGCAATATCCGTTGGCTACCGGTCCCAACTTCAACTCGCTCATAGATGTATTGTTGATGAAAAAATATACGTGGGGACCCGAAGGCGGAGCACCCACTATCGAAGATATACCTGCCGAAGAACTGGATAAAGCTACGACGCTCAACAAGGCGCTTATCGAAGCTGCCGCCGAGCACGACGAAACTCTTATGGAGAAATTCTTCGAACAAGAGTCGCTTACCGAAGACGAAATGCGCGAAGGCATTCGCAAAGGACTTGCCTCGCGTGGCATGTTTCCCGTATTCTGCGTATGTGCCGGAAAAGATATGGGTGTACGCCGCCTCATGGAATTTCTTGGTAACGTGGTGCCGTTTGTCGACGAAATGCCTCCGGTACACAATACCAACGACACAGTGGTGAAGCCCGATGCTAATGCACCCACTTCGCTCTATTTCTTCAAGACTGCCGTAGAACCGCACATCGGCGATGTGCAATATTTTAAGGTGATGAGCGGCAAAGTACACGAAGGCGACGATTTAACCAATGCCGACCGTGGCTCGAAGGAACGCATCGCCCAACTCTATGTGTGTGCAGGTGCCAACCGCATCAAAGTGGAAGAATTGGTGGCAGGCGACATCGGTTGTACCGTGAAGCTGAAAGATGTACACACGGGCAATACCTTGAACGGCAAGGGTACCGATAATCAGTTTAACTTTATTCAATATCCCAACTCCAAATATTCGCGTGCTATCAAACCTGTGAACGAAGCCGATGTGGAGAAAATGATGAGCATTCTCAACCGTATGCGCGAAGAAGATCCCACGTGGGTGGTAGAACAGTCTAAAGAACTGCGCCAAACCATTGTGCACGGTCAGGGTGAGTTCCACCTGCGCACGCTGAAATGGCGAATGGAGAACAACGAGAAGTTGCAAGTTAAGTTTGAAGAACCCCGCATCCCTTACCGCGAAACCATTACCAAAGCTGCTCGTGCCGACTATCGTCACAAGAAACAGTCGGGTGGTGCCGGTCAGTTTGGCGAGGTGCACCTCATCGTAGAGCCGTATTACGAAGGCATGCCGATGCCCGATATTTATCGGTTTGGCGGACAAGAATTTAAGATGAATGTCAAAGGTACCGAAGAAATTCCGTTGGAGTGGGGCGGCAAACTGGTGTTTATCAACAGCATTGTGGGCGGTTCCATTGATGCACGTTTTCTGCCGGCAATCCTCAAAGGTATCATGTCGCGCATGGAACAAGGTCCGCTTACCGGTTCGTATGCCCGCGACGTGCGCGTCATTGTGTACGATGGCAAGATGCACCCGGTAGACTCCAATGAAATTTCGTTCATGTTGGCGGGTCGCAATGCCTTTAGCGAAGCCTTTAAGAATGCAGGTCCTAAGATTTTGGAGCCTATCTACGATGTCGAAGTGTTTGTTCCGTCGGATAAGATGGGTGACGTTATGGGCGATTTGCAAGGTCGTCGTGCCATGATTATGGGCATGAGCAGCGAGTCGGGTTACGAAAAGCTAAGTGCCAAAGTACCTCTGAAAGAGATGTCGTCGTACTCTACGGCATTGAGTTCGCTGACGGGCGGTCGCGCTTCGTTTGTAATGAAATTTGCCAGCTACGAACTGGTTCCCGCCGACGTACAAGATAAGTTGGTGAAAGAGTTTGAGGCAAAGCAGGCAGAAGATTGATAATCTCGATATCTTTAATAGCAAAAGCCGTTATTCCCCTTTGGTGGGTAATAGCGGCTTTTCTCATATAGGTTACCCAGCCTAAATAGATTCCCAATCCAACCACAGACTTTTGTCGTACCGCCAACTGTCTTCGAGTGCGGCAGGCATGGTTTTGCTGGACAACACCAGCAGCACAGAATCCGGCTCGTGTGCCTTCAGTCCGTTGGCATATCCTTCGGGAATACACAGCAGACGACTTTCTTTTTCTGACAAGTGGAATACTTCCGGCTGTAAATGAGGTGACGGTTGGTGCCAATCATCAATCTTCACAAACGCCATGGTGAACGAACCTTTTACAGCGAAAAACCATTTCTTTTCGTGTTGATGCGCATGCCATGCACGGATAACGGAAACGTCGGGATGATGAATAAAATAAAAACGGGCTACATCCTTCATATCAAAGTCATTCATGTGACTGATAAAACCACGGTGATCCACAGAAATGGCACCTTCTATAACGCGAATATTGTTCATTGCAATTGTTTTCTTGTTGTTTTAAAGCTTGCAAAGATGGGTATTATGCTACATGTAGCCAAATGTTGGAAATGTTTTTTTTGTATAATTTGCAAACTAAATAAAGATTTATTTGTTAAGTAGTTTTGGAAATGTTCGTATCGCTAAACAAAAGGAGGGATACGGTTAAACTATTCACCTTTTTTAGTTAAATCAGGTTAAGCTATTAGGAGTGTTAATATAGGAAACGTAACTTTGTCGTTATGAAGAAGTCAACAATTTGGATATTAGGTGTCGTTATGGCATTCTCGTTTCTCGGTTTGTTGTATTTACAAATCAAATACATCGGCGAGATGGCGAAAATGCGCAATGAGCAATTCGACGAGGCTGTAAAACGTGCATTAATGGAAACTTCCAAAGATGTAGAGTCCGCCGAAGTAGAACGTTGGGTGCGCGAAGATATTTCGGAGTCCGAAAAACGTGCTTGGGAACAGTCGCACCCCGGACAGATGCAGACCCAACGCTTTACGATTACTTCGCCTGACGGTTCGACGCGTTCGTCCGTCGAGTTGAAAACATTCTCGAACGAGCCTGCCGACTTGCCGAAAGCAATGATTTCGCGCAAACACGGCACCAAAACCATTCCGCAAACTTCGCGGTCGCTCGCCGATAGGGTGAAAAACCGCTTTATCTATCAGCGTGCCCTGATGGACGAAGTGGTGTGGCAGATGTTGTATCACGCTGCCGACCGACCGATAGAGCGTCGAGTGGACTTTAATCACCTTGACCAGTATATCAATTCGGAACTGGTAGACAATGGTATCGACCTGAGTTACCACTTCAAGGTGATTAACAGTGAAGGTCGCGAAGTGTATCGGTGCTCCGATTACAGCAATGAAGGGAGTGATGTGACTTATACACAGCCGCTCTTTCTGAACGACCCGCCCGCCCGTATGAGCGTGATGCAGGTACACTTTCCGATGCGGCGCGACTATATCTACGATTCGATAAGCTTCATGATACCGTCGACGATATTTACAATCGTGTTGCTGATAACTTTCATCTTCACCATATATATTATCTTCCGTCAGAAGAAACTCACCGAGATGAAGAACGACTTTATCAACAACATGACGCACGAGTTTAAAACACCCATATCGACCATTTCGCTGGCGGCACAAATGCTGAAAGACCCCGCAGTGGCGAAGTCGCCGAATATGTTCCAACACATATCGGGCGTGATAAACGACGAAACCAAACGCTTGAGATTTCAGGTGGAAAAGGTGCTCCAGATGTCTATGTTCGACCGTCAGCGAGCCACGCTGAAAATGAAAGAACTGGATGTGAACGAGTTGATAGCCGGCGTAGTGAATACCTTTGCACTAAAGGTGGAAACCAACAACGGACACATCACCTCGAAACTGGATGCCAAAAAGTCTGTGGTGCTTGCCGACGAAATGCACTTTACAAACGTTATCTTCAATCTGATGGACAATGCCGTGAAGTATAAAAAACCGGATGGAGAGTTGCTGCTGATTGTAAAGACATGGAATGATTCGGGCAAACTGAACATCTCCATACAAGACAACGGAATCGGCATCAAACGCGAAAATCTGAAGCGGATATTCGATAAGTTCTACCGCGTGCATACCGGCAACGTACACGATGTGAAAGGGTTTGGTTTGGGACTGTCGTATGTGAAGAAGATTGTGAACGAACATAAAGGCTCTATCCGCGCGGAGAGCGAACTAAATGTGGGAACTAAATTTATAATAACTTTACCAATACTTAATAACTAATTATTATGGACGAAAAATTGCGTATTTTACTGTGCGAAGATGATGAGAATCTTGGCATGCTCTTGAGAGAATATTTGCAGGCGAAAGGCTATTTGGCCGAACTTTATCCTGACGGTGAAGCCGGTTTTAAGGCTTTCCAAAAGAATAAGTACGACTTGTGTGTACTGGATGTGATGATGCCGAAGAAAGACGGCTTCGAATTGGCACGCGACATACGTGCATCTAATGCCGAAATACCCATTATCTTCCTGACGGCAAAGACGATGAAGGATGATATCTTGGAAGGATTCAAAATAGGTGCGGACGACTACCTGACCAAACCTTTCAGTATGGAAGAGTTGACTTTCCGCATCGAAGCCATTCTTCGCAGGGTGCGCGGCAAAAAGAATAAGGAAAGCAGCGTATATAAAATAGGTAAGTTTACTTTCGATACCCAGAAACAGATACTTTCGTGGGCCGATGGTATGTCGAAACTCACCACAAAGGAGTCCGAACTGTTGAGCTTACTCTGTTCGCATGCCAATGAAATCTTGCAGCGCGACTTTGCCCTGAAGACCATTTGGATTGACGATAACTATTTCAACGCCCGCAGCATGGATGTGTATATCACAAAGTTGCGTAAGCATCTGAAAGACGATCCCACGATCGAGATTATCAATATACACGGGAAAGGATACAAGCTAATCGCGCCCGAAAACTAATGGAGATATATAGGTAAACCTGCGTCTAATAGGTTGAAAAAGAAGAAGGCGGATGTCAATAGACACCCGCCTTCTTCTTTACTGCGTGCACATTAGTCGGCGATTCGCTTGTTGATTTGGATATAGGCTATAAGCCCTACCACCAATAAGGTTGCCGACGATGCTAGAATAACGTTGTTGTTAACGTCACCCGTAAAGTAACATACCAGCAAGATGATGGTTCCAATCAAGACTAATATCAGTCCCAGATTTTTTAATAAACTTTTCATGTGTGTATTTTTATAGTTATTGTATTCCTGCGGCAAAGAAACACATAATTCTTTTACGTGCGAAATATTTCGGGCAAAAAAACACTTATTCTTTGGTAGGAAAAATAAAATATCTACCTTTGTCCCCGCAAAAAATGAAAAGTATCATTTTATTTATTATTTAAAACAGTATGAACCAATACGAAACCGTTTTCATTTTGACTCCCGTTTTGTCTGATGTTCAGATGAAGGAAGCGGTAGACAAATTCAAAGGCATCCTCACTGCTGAAGGTGCTGAGATTGTAAATGAAGAGAACTGGGGACTTAAAAAGTTGGCATATCCCATCCAAAAAAAGTCGACCGGTTTCTATCAACTGATTGAATTCAATGCAGAACCTGCTGTCATTGATAAGCTTGAGATTAACTTCCGCCGTGACGAGCGCGTAATCCGCTTCTTGACTTTCAAGCAAGACAAATACGCAGCCGAATATGCAGCTAAGAGAAGAGGATTGAAATCTGCATCTACAACAACTGCTACTGCCGAAGTAGCCGAAACTAACAAGGAGGATTAATCATGGCACAACAAACTCAATCGGAAATCCGTTATTTAACTCCCCCTTCAGTGGACGTTAAGAAGAAGAAATACTGTCGCTTCAAAAAGAACGGCATTAAGTACATCGACTACAAAGACCCCGAATTCTTGAAGAAATTCTTGAATGAGCAGGGTAAGATTCTGCCGCGTCGCATCACCGGTACTTCGCTGAAGTTCCAACGCCGTATCGCTCAGGCAGTGAAACGTGCACGTCACTTGGCGTTACTTCCTTATGTAACAGATATGATGAAATAATTGGAGGAGGAAAGTATGGAAATTATATTGAAAGAAGACATCGCAAACTTGGGATACAAGAACGACATTGTAACGGTAAAATCCGGTTATGGTCGTAATTATCTTATCCCCACAGGAAAAGCCGTTATCGCTTCGCCGTCCGCCAAGAAAATGCTGGCCGAAGACCTGAAACAACGTGCTCACAAGCTGGAGAAAATCAAAAAAGATGCCGAAGAACTGGCTGCTAAACTCGAAAATGTTGCCTTGACAATTGCTACCAAAGTAAGCGCAACAGGCACTATCTTCGGTTCGGTAAACAACATCCAGATTGCCGAAGAACTTGCAAAGAAAGGCTTCGATATCGATCGCAAAATCATTGTGGTAAAAGAAGCTGTAAAAGAAATAGGACAATACAAGGCTCTTGTGAAACTTCACAAGGAAGTTTCGGTAGAGATTCCTTTCGAGGTTGTAGCCGAAGAGGCGTAAGCTATCCTAAATCATAAAAAAAGAAACCCGGGTATTAAAAAATATCCGGGTTTCTTTTTTGTGCTAAACTATTTCCGCTAATTTTGCTCGCCAATAATAAGAAGCTGTTTTGATTTTATTGAAATAACTTCTAATACGCATGTAGACCTATTTTTGATATGAAAATACAAAGACTTAGCTCGTCTGTCGCTCTGTCTGTCATGTTTGTGGCATGTTCTCACGGATTACTCGATTGGACGGTTGATTGCGGTGCAAAGATGGTTAATCCCTTTATTGGAACTGACCATGCCGGAAATACCTACCCCGGTGCACAAGTTCCTTTCGGCATGGTTCAGTTAAGCCCCGACAACGGTTTGCCGGGCTGGGACAGAATCTCCGGTTATTTCTATCAAGACAGCACCATTTCCGGTTTTAGTCATACTCATTTGTCGGGCACATCGGTCGGCGATTTATATGATATTTCTTTTATGCCCGTCACCCTGCCTTACAAGGAGAGTAAACCGCCTTTGGGTATCTATTCGAGTTTCTTGCATTCCGAAGAGGCAGCCGGGGCAGGCTATTATCAGGTGATGCTGAAGGACTATAACATCCGTGTGGAACTCACTGCTACCCAGCGATGC
The DNA here is from genome assembly GCA_031262385.1 of Mediterranea sp. (in: CFB group bacteria). GTDB lineage: Bacteria > Bacteroidota > Bacteroidia > Bacteroidales > Bacteroidaceae > Bacteroides. The sequence continues at coordinate 23,439 of JAISHU010000006.1, read as the reverse complement.
GGCATACAGCGCTACACCTTCCCCAAAGCCAACGCTGCCGTCTTCCTGAATCTGCGCAAGTCCATGAATCGCGACGAAACCGTTGATACTTACATCGATGTGGTTGACTCGCAGACTATTCGGGGGTATCGTATCTCCAACGGTTGGGCACGCGACCAGCATGTCTACTTCTATACCCGCTTTTCTCGACCGTTCGATGCCGTGAAGTTGGATACGCTTCCCATCATCAAGCAAGATATACGCATCGGAACCTCTACGATTGCACGGTTTGACTTTCACACCGAAGAGGGCGAACAGGTGGTGGTCAGTACGGCTCTCTCGGGTGTCGGCATGGACGGCGCCATGCGCAATCTCAAAAATGAAGTCCCCGACGATAACTTCAACGAATACCTGCTGGATGCACATGCTGCGTGGGACGACGAATTGGGTAAGATAGAAGTGCATAGCGACGACTATCACGAGAAGGTGAAGTTTTATACCGCTCTTTACCATGCCATGTTGGCACCCACCATTTACAGCGATGTTGATGGTATGTATCGGGGAGCCGACGGCATCACACACCATGCTTACGGCTGGATTAATTATTCCACTTTTGCCTTATGGGATACCTATCGGGCTGTGCATCCGTTGTTTACCCTAATTGAACCCGAACGCACCAATGATATGGTGAAGTCCATGGTCGCTTTTTACGAACAGAGTGGACGATTACCGGTGTGGAGCCTCTACGGAAGCGAAACCGACAGGATGGTGGGTTATCATTCGGTGTCGGTTATCGTGGATGCTTACCTGAAGAGAATTGGGAATTTCGAGCCTGCCGAAGCGATGGAAGCCTGTCTGGCTACTGCCAACTCTAATTGGTATCGAGGCATAGGTGAGTACAAAAAGTATGGTTATGTACCTTGCGACATACCTGATCATTATCACAGAGAGAATGGCTCGCTGAGCAAAACCTTAGCTTATGCATTTGACGATTATTGTATTGCTCGTATGGCGGAAAAAATGGGACGTAAAACCATAGCCGAAGAGTTTTATCAGCGGTCGCAGAATTACCGGAACCTCTATAATTCCGCTACGGGATTCTTTCATCCGCGCGACAGTAAGGGGAATTTTGTGGAAAAGTTCCATCCCGATGAATACTCGCCATACATCTGCGAGAGCAATGCTTGGGAGAGCCTCTGGTTGGTGTATCACGACATTGACGGACTGATAGAGTTGTTGGGTGGAAAACAACGGTGCATTCAGAAGTTGGACAGCCTGTTTACCTACAACCCGTCGCAAAGTAGTGCTTTATTGCTTGCCAACACCGGCATAATGGGACAATATGTGCATGGCAATGCTCCCGATTATCATGTGATGTACCTGTATAATAAGGTGGGACAACCTTGGAAGGTGCAAGAGTATGTAGCCAAAGCCATGCGCGAATTTTATCACGATGCCCCGAGCGGGCTGACAGGCAACGACGATTGCGGACAGATGTCGGCATGGTATGTATTTGGTGCCATGGGATTCTATCCCCTCAATCCCGTGAGCGGACAATACGAAATAGGTACGCCGCTCTTTCCCCAAGTCGACATACATCTTCCCAACGATAAAACATTCTCCGTCATAGCTCATAACGTCAGCGAAGAAAACTTTTACATCCAGTCGGTAAAACTCAACGGAGAACCCCTTCATCAAAGCTATATTACCCATAGACAAATAATGGAAGGCGGTAAGTTGGAGTTCGAAATGGGCAACCGTCCCGGCAAAGTGTGGTATTGATGAGGAATTTACGTACCTTTGCCGCCGCTAATCGAAAAAATAGAGAATCATAGTGAAGAATATCGCCGTATTACTGTCGGGAGGTGTTGACAGCTCCGTTGTGGTGCACTTGCTGTGCGAGCAAGGCTACCGTCCCTCGTTGTTCTACATCAAAATAGGTATGGACAATGTGGACTATATGGACTGTGCCGCCGAAGAAGACTGGGAAATGGCATCTTCGGTGGCGCGCCGCTATGGGTTACCGCTTCAAATGGTAGACCTCCAGAAAGAATATTGGGACAGCGTGGTAACCTACACCATCGACAAGGTGAGCAAAGGACTTACCCCCAATCCCGATGTGATGTGCAATAAGCTTATCAAGTTTGGTTGCTTTGAACAGCGCGTAGGTAAAGACTTTGATTTTACGGCTACCGGTCATTATGCCTCTATTGTCCACAAAGAGGGTAAAGTGTGGTTGGGTACCGCCGTTGATCCGGTGAAAGATCAAACCGATTTCCTCGCACAGATAGATTATCTTCAAGTTTCCAAGTTAATGTTCCCGTTGGGTGGGCTGATGAAGCACGAAGTACGTGACATTGCCGAGAGTGCCGGACTTGTCACCGCCCGCCGTCGCGACAGTCAGGGGATCTGTTTCTTGGGGCAAATCAATTACAACGACTTTATCCGCCGCTTCTTGGGCGAGCGCGAAGGCGACATCGTGGAGTGGGAGAGCGGCAAAAAACTCGGCACACACCGTGGTCACTGGTTTCATACCATCGGTCAACGCAAAGGACTGGGCTTGAGCGGCGGTCCTTGGTTTATCATCCGCAAAGACATCGATGCCAACACGCTCTATGTGTCGCGTGGTTACGACACCCGCTGGCAATACGGACGCGAATTTTCCATGCGCGATTTCCATTTCATTACCGAAAACCCGTGGGAGGACCTGCAAGAAACTCCCGTAACGTTCAAAATCCGTCATACACCCGACTTCACCAAGGGAACATTGGTGCGCAACGGCGACACCTATCGCATCCTTTCGGAAACCGATGTACAAGGCATTGCACCCGGTCAGTTCGGCGTAATCTACGACGAAGCCTCCCGAATATGTATCGGTAGCGGCGAAATAGGCTGATTTTTTTATTCTTCTGTTGCAAAAGGTGAAAGTTTGTTTTACTTTTGCCACGTTGTTAAGACGCAACACCTCAATATATCCGTTAAACATCATCATTATTATGGAGACAAATAAAATTGTAGGGGAGAAAATAAAAGCCATGCGTGAGAATCAGTCGCTCACGGTCGAAGAAATGGCCGAACGCTCCGGATTGGCGGTTGAACAAATTCAACGCATAGAGAATAACATCGATTTGCCGTCGTTGGCACCGCTTATTAAAATCGCCCGCGTGTTAGGGGTTCGATTAGGCACCTTCTTGGACGACCAAGACGAAACAGGTCCTGTGGTATGCCGTAAGAGCGAGGCCAGCGATACTATCAGTTTTTCCAACAACACCACCCGCTCGCGTCGGCATATGGAGTATCACTCGCTCTCCAAATCGAAAGCCGACCGCCACATGGAACCCTTTATCATTGACGTAGCCTCTACCGAAGACAACACCTTTGTCCTGTCGTCGCACGAAGGCGAAGAGTTCATTATGGTGCTCGAAGGAATTATGGAAATCAGCTACGGCAAGAACACCTATCTGCTCGAAGAGGGCGACAGCATCTATTACGATTCTATCGTTCCCCACCACGTACATGCCTACGAAGGGAAATCTGCTAAAATACTGGCGGTGATTTATACACCGGTTTAATGATTAATAATTAACAATATGCTAATGTGCTAATGAGGCTGCACGTGATTCCTTTACGGCACATTAGCATATTGGCACATTAGTACATTACCATCTCATGCAACTATCAGAGCGAACACTCGGCGAGTGGGTCGAGTATTGGGCGGAACAGACGCCCGACAAAGAGTATATCGTTTATTCCGACCGTAATCTGCGTTTTACATGGAAGCAGTTTAATCACCGTGTAGACGACATGGCAAAGGGATTGATTTCCATTGGCGTGGAGCGCGGTACTCACGTGGGACTTTGGGCTGCCAATGTACCTGACTGGCTTACTATTTTGTATGCCTGTGCCAAAATTGGTGCGGTGTGCATCACTGTCAACACCAACTACAAGCAAAGCGAACTGGAATATCTGTGCGACAATTCGGATATGCACACCCTTTGCATTGTCAATGGTGAGAAGGACAGCGATTTTGTGCAGATGACCAATACCATGCTTCCCGAACTGAAGAGTTGCCAGCGCGGTCATCTCAAAAGCGAACGTTTCCCTAAAATGAAGAACGTTGTCTACGTGGGGCAAGAGAAGCATCGCGGTATGTACAACACCGCCGAACTGCTGTTGCTGGGCGAGAACGTAGACGAAGATCGGCTTAACTCGCTCAAAGCACAAGTCAATTGCTACGACGTGGTGAATATGCAATATACATCGGGCACCACCGGATTCCCCAAAGGCGTAATGCTCACTCACCATAACATAGCCAATAACGGTTGGCTCACGGGCGAACACATGCGGTTTACCGCCGCCGACAAACTCTGCATCTGCGTGCCGCTGTTTCACTGCTTCGGTGTGGTGCTGGCTACCATGAACTGTTTAACGCACGGCTGTACACAAGTAATGGTGGAACGATTCAACCCCTTGCTGGTGCTTGCCTCCATTCACAAAGAACGTTGTACCGCTCTGTACGGCGTGCCCACCATGTTTATAGCCGAACTCAATCACCCGATGTTTGATATGTTCGACATGTCCAGTCTGCGTACAGGTATCATGGCGGGTTCGCTCTGTCCCGTGGAACTGATGAAACAGGTGGAAGAGAAGATGTTTATGAAGGTTACCAGCGTGTACGGACTCACCGAAACCTCGCCGGGCATGACGCAAACTCGCATCGACGATTCGTTCGAAGCGCGCTGCGCCACAGTGGGACACGAGTACGAGTTCACCGAAGTACATGTGATAGATCCCGAAACCGGCAAAGAGTGTCCCGTAGGCGTACAGGGCGAGATGTGTAGTCGCGGTTACAACACCATGAAAGGCTACTATAAGAATCCTACAGCCACAGCCGAAGTGATAGACGCCGACGGCTTCCTGCATTCGGGCGACTTGGGCATCAAGGACGAAGCAGGCAACTATCGCATCACGGGACGTATCAAAGACATGATTATCCGTGGCGGCGAAAATATCTATCCGCGCGAAATCGAAGAGTTCCTTTACAAGCTCGACGGTGTGCAAGATGTGCAGGTGGCAGGCATACCCTCGCCCAAATACGGCGAAGCGGTGGGTGCCTTTATTATCTTAAAAGAGGGCGCCGACCTGCAAGAGTCGGATGTGCGCGACTTCTGTACCGGCAAAATATCGCGTTACAAAATTCCCAAATACATCTTCTTTGTACACGAGTTCCCCATGACGGGTAGCGGTAAGATTCAAAAGTACAAACTCAAGGAGTTGGGCGTGCAACTGTGCGCGGAGCAAGGGATAGAGATTGTGTAGATGCTTTTTGCTTATGACAAACTTCCACTCCCTCAAAGCATACCTCGACAACGAGGTGGCGCGCATCCAAGTACCTGCCTTCATCGAAAACGACCCTGTACAGTTTGTACATAACTATTCGTGCAAGCAAGATATTGAGATTGTGGCGTTTATTGTTGCCACCATTGCGTGGGGCAGACGTCAGATGATTCTTCGGAATGCAGAACGTATGCTCGACAAACTGGGTCGAAGTCCTTACGACTATGTGATGAGCGAAGGCTATAAAAGATTGGGTACGGCGAATGTGCACCGTACCTTCTTTGAACAGGATTTGGCGGGTATGTTGCACGGATTTCACGACATCCTCACTCACTACGATAGTATGGAAGCCTGTCTGGCAAGTTGCTTTGAGGGCAGGGCATCGGAAATTACAGCGTGGGACATTGCACCCATGCTCCGTCTGTCGTACAAGGTCGACAAGAGCGCGTTGAAGCGCATCAATATGGCTTTGCGGTGGTTGGTGCGCAACGAAGGGGCGGTAGATTTGGGACTGTGGACGTTTATCAAACCGTCGCAGTTATACATCCCGCTGGATGTGCATGTTGCCAATACGGCACGCCGACTGGGACTGCTCCGGCGCAAGAGCAACGATCGTAAGGCGGTGGAAGAACTTACGACCGTTTTGCGCTCTTTCTGTCCCGAAGACCCGGTTAAGTACGACTTCGCTTTGTTCGGAGTGGGGGTAGGAGAGGGACAGACATAACCACTAATCCAGCCAACAGACACAATAGGCTGAACAACAATCCCCAGCCGTGGAAAAAGGCAAGCGGTACCAGTGTAATCAGGGCAATCTCTACCGGTGCAATAAACATGTAGGCAATGGCGTAATCTTCCATGGTGTGACTTTTATTGTCGGGATCGACGATGCGCAGCAAGGCAATGCCCATGGCAACGGTGCCCGTACACCAACCCCAAGCAAACAGTGACTTCTCCAACCAACTGTCGCCTTTGAACAGTTTTTTACCCATAATCAGTATGTAGCACAAGGTGAACAGCAGCCCGACCGTCAGTAAAATAAGCAACGGTACAATGTATTGTACCACCACGGAAAGCTTGATAGAAGCGATGCCGAAGGCTACGAGGTAGTCGGTAAAGGCACCACTGAGGTGTCCGATGCTGCGGGGACAGATGTAGTGTGTGGCAGGAGTGCGTTTTATAATCAGTTTCTTAATGAGGATACCTGCCAGAAAAGCACAACTGAATACCGGCAGTTCTAATTGCGGGAAGATACCCGATACGCCTTTGCTGATGCCGTAGCCGGCGAGTGCCACCACACTTACTATGGCAAAGTTGAGTGTCAGCGAATCCATTGAGATAGACGATACGGTGGTTTCGCCCATACTTTCGCGTTTCACACTTGGCAACAAGCCCGAACGTAGTTCGTCGGGAAGCTCTTCGAAGTTGCTCAGGTAGCTGGCATACCCTTTCTTAACTCCCCATTTCACCACAATCAAACCGATAACTACCGACGACAGGATGCCTATCGTTGCCGCCGTCATCGCCAGCGTAAGCATGTCGGCGTAATCAAACTGTGCAAAGGCTTGCCCGATAGCTGCCGCCGAACCGTGCCCTCCACAAAAACCGGTCGGCATGGCAATGCCGAAAGCTGCGTCTACCCGCCAGAAGGCTTTGAGCACAAGGTAGCCCAGCAAACCACCGATAGCCCATTGCAGTAGCATGGTAGATTGTGAAAAACTCCACATCTTGCGAATGTGTGCACCGCCGCTGTGATGGGTAGATGAAAAAGGAATGCTGCTGAATACCAACGCAATGAGGATACCTGCATAGGTTCCCATGGAGTTCGACAGCGGAAGCAGGTCGAGCACATTAGGTCCTAAAAGCAAAGCGATAAAGCCGGCGAGCAGCGAAGGGGGAAGAAAAAGTTTTTGGATGACGGGTATGTGTGCCCGTAAGAGTTTGCCGACAAGCAGCAATGCAGAGATAATGCCCGCATCAAGGAACAGTGTCCACGGGCTAAATTCAAAAGTGTTCATGGTAGGTAAGACTTTACAAAAAAATAAGGTAAAGAAAAGAAGCAGGGCAGAGTGGTACTTAGTATAGGCACCACTCTGCCCTGATAAATGTTTTTCTAAAAAAGGATGGCTTACATCAGGAAGCCCAGCAAGATACCGGCGGCAACAGCCGAGCCGATAACACCTGCTACGTTGGGTCCCATGGCGTGCATCAGCAGGTAGTTGGTGGGGTCGTATTCCAAACCAATCACTTGTGAGATACGTGCCGAGTCGGGCACAGCCGATACGCCTGCATTACCGATGAGCGGGTTAATCTTATTGTCCTTCTTCAAGAAAAGGTTGAAGAACTTCACAAAGAGTACACCGGCGGTGGTGGCAATGATGAACGAGAAGGCGCCCAAGCCGAATATCTTGACAGAGTCCCAAGTAAGGAACTCCGATGCTTGCGTCGATGCACCTACGGTTACGCCCAGCAGAATGGTGATTACGTCAATCAGCGGACCACGTGCCGTTTCGGCAAGACGACGGGTAACACCGCTCTCCTTAATGAGGTTACCGAAGAAGAGCATACCCAGCAGAGGCAGACCCGACGGTACGAGGAACGTAGTAAGCAGCAAACCGATGATAGGGAATATCACCTTTTCGGTGTGCGACACCACGCGGGGAGGTTTCATACGGATGAGGCGCTCTTTCTTGGTGGTGAGGGCACGCATAATGGGCGGCTGTATCACCGGTACCAACGCCATGTAAGAATATGCCGATACCGCAATGGCTCCCATAAGGTTGGGTGCCAACTTCGACGAAAGGAAGATAGCGGTAGGTCCGTCGGCTCCACCGATGATACCGATAGCACCAGCTTGCATCGGGTCGAAGCCTATCCAGAGGGCAATCATGTAGGCGCCGAAGATACCAAACTGCGCTGCGGCTCCGATGAGCATCAGTTTAGGGTTGGAGATAAGCGCCGAGAAGTCGGTCATCGCACCGATACCCAAGAAGATAAGTGGCGGATACCAACCCGAGGTAACACCTTGATACAGGATGTTGAGCACCGAGCCTTCTTCGTAGATACCCACCTTCAGTCCGGCATCCATGTTGAACGGGATGTTACCGATGAGCATACCGAATCCGATAGGTATCAACAACATCGGTTCAAACTCTTTGGCTACTGCCAAATAGATGAAAACCAAGCCGAAGAGAATCATAATGAGGTGTCCGACGGTTGCATTTGCAAAGCCGGTGTACGTCCAGAAGTCGGCAAGGTTATTTCCTAAGAAGTTTATAAAATCTCCCATATCTTTATTCAATCACTACGAGGTCGGTACCTTCCAGCACAGAGTCTCCTTTGTTAACATTGATAGCCGTAACCGTACCGTCTTTGTCGGCATTGATATTGTTTTCCATTTTCATCGCTTCGAGGATGATAATGGTTTGTCCGCGTTTCACGGCGTCGCCCACTTTTACTTTTACTTCGAGGATGACACCGGGCAGCGGCGATTTCACACCCGACTTGCCTGTGCTGGGTGCGGCGGGTTTGGCTACCTGCACGGTTTGAGCGGCAGGTGTAGTAGACTGGCGAACCACCGGTTTGATGATTACCTTTGGAGCTTTCTCCATTTCCACTTTGTAAGGAGTACCGTTCACTTCTACGTGAGCGATGTTTTCTTCGATATCTTTCACGGTAACGTTATAGGGGTTACCATTGATTTTATACTTATATTCTTTCATTTGTTTCTTATGTTTTTAGAATTGGCATCCTGTTATTTATGCGGCGGTAGTTGGCGCAGATTGTAGATTTTGGAACTCCACGGCGAGTACGTGCGTTTTACGCGGGTCATGGTAAGCACGGTATCTTCATCGTCATGAATGTCGCTTTGAAATTCATGCATAGCCATGGCAATGGCGGCAAATACTTCGCCCGGGGCTTCGCCCAGTTTCTTCTCTTTGGCTTCCTTGATGTCGACCGTGCCTTTAGACTTCATGGCGTTGCGGCGACTCAGAGCTACCGAGGCTTTACCTACCAACTTGAAGGAGATAAAGAGCAGCAGCAATCCGCTAAATACCACAGCCATAGCACTCAGAGTCATACCGATACCCGAACCGTCGTGCTCTTTGAACTTCTCCATCTTGGCATTGCTTTCAATGGTCTTGTTGTTGGTGCTGGGAGTTACGTATTTGTCACCCTCGCCGGTTTTCACTTCCCATTGGGTATCGCCGTCGTAGATGCGGGCATAACTTTGGTTGGCTTTCAGTGCTCCGGCAGGTATCACCACTTGGTCCATCAGCTTATTGCCGCTGTCGTACAGACCAATCCAGTTGGATGTCTCGGCATTAAGTGTAAAGCTGGTGTGGAAAGTACCTTTGGATTTTGCCCCGTCCGCCCAGAACAAGGCGTGTTGGCGCGGATTCACTTTGGTGAGAATGTCGCCTTTAGGGATGAAGTAGTCCACGGTATCGCCGGGTGTGCTGCTTGTCTTGATATGCCATGCAGCGAGGTCGGCACTACCGAACGACTTGTTGAATATTTCAATCCATGCGCTGTGCAGTCCGTAGTCGTCCTGAAAGTTATCTTCATTGTCTATCAGAATCTCGTTGAGCAGCAGTTTGGTATTCGACTCTTGCTCTCCGCACGAGCTAAACAAGCCTGTAACCAGCAGCAAGGAGGCAAATATTCCGATTTTTACGCTATTCATAATCGTTTCTTATTTATTATGTTACAAAGGAATATTACCATGCTTCTTGGCGGGGTTCACCAACTTCTTGGTTTGCAGTTGTTGCAAAGCGCGGATGATGCGGAAGCGGGTGTTACGCGGCTCGATAACGTCGTCGATGTAACCATACTTGGCGGCGTTGTACGGGTTGGCAAACAGCTTGGTGTATTCGGCTTCCTTCTCGGCGAGATATTGTGCGGGGTCGGCATTCTCTTTGGCTTCGCGGGCATAGAGTACTTCTACGGCACCGGCGCCACCCATTACGGCAATCTCGGCAGTAGGCCAAGCGTAGTTCATGTCGCCGCGCAGTTGCTTGCAGCTCATCACAATGTGCGAACCACCGTACGATTTACGCAGGGTTACGGTTACTTTGGGCACGGTAGCTTCGCCGTAGGCGTAGAGCAATTTGGCACCGTGCAGAATCACACCGTTGTACTCCTGACCGGTACCCGGCAAGAAGCCCGGCACGTCTACCAGCGAAACGATGGGGATGTTGAAGGCATCGCAGAAGCGAACGAAACGTGCAGCTTTGCGTGATGAGTTGCTGTCGAGCACACCCGCCAAATATTTGGGCTGGTTGGCTACGACACCCACCGACTGTCCGTTGAAGCGGGCAAAGCCTATGATGATATTTTTGGCGTAATCTTTTTGTACTTCGAGAAACTCTCCGTTGTCCACAATGGCGCCAATCACTTCGTACATGTCGTACGGTTTGTTGGGGCTGTCGGGGATGATTTCGTTGAGCGATTCTTCCAGACGGTCGACAGGGTCGTTGCATTCAACGAGGGGAGCCTCTTCGAGGTTATTTTGCGGAATGTAGCTCAGCAACTGGCGCAGCAGAGCCAAACCTTCTTCTTCGGTTTTAGCGGTGAAGTGGGTAACACCCGATTTGGTGGAGTGCACGCTGGCACCGCCCAGAGCTTCTTGTGTTACATCTTCGCCGGTAACGGTCTTAACCACTTTAGGACCTGTGAGGAACATGTACGACGTACCTTCCATCATCAGTGTAAAGTCGGTTAGTGCAGGCGAGTAAACGGCACCTCCGGCGCAGGGACCGAAGATTCCCGATATTTGAGGAATAACGCCCGAGGCAAGAATGTTGCGTTGGAAGATTTCGGAATAGCCGGCAAGTGCATTGATACCCTCTTGGATGCGTGCGCCGCCCGAGTCGTTCAGACCGATAACGGGAGCACCCATTTTCATGGCTTGGTCCATGATTTTGCATATTTTGAGCGACATCGTTTCGGACAGCGAGCCTGCCGATACGGTGAAGTCTTGTGCGAAGATATAAATCAAACGTCCGTCGATTGTACCGCAACCGGTTACGACGCCATCGCCGGGATAATGTTTTTTATCCATGCCGAAGTTGGTGCAACGGTGTTCTACAAACATATCCATCTCTTCGAAGCTGCCTTCGTCGAGAAGCATGGCTATGCGTTCGCGTGCCGTATATTTGCCTTTTTCGTGTTGTTTGGCAATGGCTTTTTCGCCACCCCCCATACGTGCGGCAGTGCGACGATCAATAAGCTCTTGGATTTTTTCAAGTTGATTACTCATGAGTTCTTCAGTTTGTTAATATTGTTTTAAGGGAAAAATTATTTCTCACAAAGTTCGGTTAGCACACCCTGCGTAGATTTAGGATGCAAGAAGGCGATGTTCAGTCCTTCGGCACCTTTACGGGGAGCTTTGTCAATCAAACGAACGCCGGCAGCTTCTGCTTGTGCCAATGCGTCGGCAACACCGTCTTCCACGGCAAATGCCACGTGGTGAACGCCTGCGCCTCTGTTTTCGATGAACTTGGCAATAGTACTCTCGGGACTGGTCGGTTCGAGAAGTTCAATCTTAGTGTCGCCCACTTGTAGGAAGGCTGTCTTTACTTTCTGGTCCTCTACAGTTTCGATGTTGTAGCACTTCAGACCTAAAACATTTTCGTAATACGGAAGAGCTTCCTCGATGCTTTTAACAGCAATACCCAGATGCTCGATGTGTGAAATCTTCATAATTAATTATATTGATTTGATTCTTAGCTATCAGCACGTTTTTAAAAAACTCCGCAAAGGAATACATTTCGGTGTAAATACGGAAATTTTTCGTCAATTAAATCTCGTTAATTCTTGCTGCGGTCTATCGTGTGTCTGTCGCCCCACGCTCTAATATAATTGTCGGTCTTGTTTGTATTCTCTATATAACCATATTAAATTCGATATAAAGTATGAAACTAAGAACATTTATTTTTGCATTACTGTCTATGGCGGCATGTGCAAGCTTTACATCGTGCGGCAGTGGCGACGATAACGATGCTCCGGGTGACGAGATCCACGATGGCAACTCTTTGATAAAACCCGAAAAAGTATTTCCGGGCATACGATTGAAGACATTCAACGGAGTAAATCTGATTTATGATGCTGACGGTTTATTGATTGAAATGGGGGAATATCTGACGCTTATTTACGAAGGGGAAACAGTAACAGTTGTTGGTGCCTCGCGCGACAATGAAGCGATTTCATACACACTTACCATTGGTGCCGATGGCTTTGTAAAACACATGGAAGGGACATACGGCGCAGAGCAAGATGACTGCTACTATACATACAGTGCCGATGGGTACCTGATAAAGATTGTAAACAATCGTTCCACTCCCTCCGGTCCTGAACCGATGTACACGTTGCTGGATTGGGAAGACGGCACACTAATCTCTACTGCATCATCCGACCATGAGTTGACAGGCTTTGACGATCCTACAGCCGACATTGTGACTTTTGATTACGGAGCTACTCCTGTAGAAAACAAGGGCGGATTTATGGCTTTAGACGATATTTTCGATAACAATTCCTTCGGTATGTGCACCAATATTCCCTACTTTGGCGGTATGATGGGTAAAGGGTGTAAGTACATCCCCGTTCGAGCAGATTACACTAGACATATTTATTCTGATGAATATGCTTGTACTTTCGATGCAAACGGGTATCCGACGTCATTGCGTATAAGCGAGATTGCTAGAGGAATTATTGTCGATAATTTTACTCTTGGCTGGTATTAGGCTACGGAGGATAGAATAAGAGGGGCGGAATTGGTTTTCGTCCCTCTTTTCATACACATCACTACAGGTGCCGTTCGGCATACGGGGTTCTTACTTTCGCTTGTGTATTGCGCGATTACTGCCTAAAAATTATATGAATAAGCTACGGTTGTGGTAATGGCATCCGTTTTTCCTCTCGTTGTAAGATTTCTGTTCTGCCACACCATATTAGCCGTAAAGCTATGCCGTTTCTTTATCCGGAGGGCTGCATTATACACAGAAGTTTGTGTTTTTCTGTTTCATTGTTGCTTTTGCACATTATTCCCTGTTTTAGCATCATAATGTCACAATTTTGCGCTTTTTGCTAACTCGTACTTTGCCAAAAACGTCTCTTTAAACCGCATGCTATGCATGATCTCCCGTTACTTAACGAACCAACTCGGTAAAAACAACGAATCAACTCGGCGGAAACAACGAATCAACTCCGCGAAAACAACAAACTGTCGGCGCGAAAACAATGAATCAACTGCCGGCTAAAGAAATTATCCCGGCACGTTAGCCTGTATATCCCGGCAAATTATTGTGTTATCCCGGCAAGTTATCGCGATAACTTGCCGAGATAATTTTATAAAGTTCTTTTTGGGGCTGTTTTTTCGCGCTGAAGGCGCTTTTTGTTTTTTGACATAATTTCCTTATATCGTTCTGTAAGTGTGTGAATTAAGGTGCTATTTTTACATAGTTTAACGCGCTATACTCGCACGAAAGTCACCAAGCCGTCCTTCAGTCCGAAATAAGCCCGTTTTTCGAGGGTTCGTTTGACGTTTTGACACTTTGCATAAAAAAACTACGAGCCACAAGGAGCAGGAATCAATTAATTCCTCATCGCTTGTAGCTCGTAGTCTAACGTTAATAACGTTGCGGAAGCTGGGGGATTCGAACCCCCGGTACGGTAACCCGTACGTCAGTTTAGCAAACTGGTGGTTTCAGCCACTCACCCAAACTTCCCTCTTAAGGCGCTTCCTTAAGTGCGGTGCAAAGGTATTGCAATCTTTTATACTGTGCAAGCCTTTTTACAACATTTTTCGTACCTTCGCGGCTCAGAACTTAATTGTCAATGCAATGCGTACGATAATTTTTTGGTTGAACGCCGCTCGCAAGACGGCATTACCGCAAAGTGTGTTACCTGCCATATTGGCTTTGTGCATGGCTACAAAAGCCGATACGTTCTCTTTTCCCTTGGCTCTGATGGCTGTTATAGGGGTTGCTTTAGCCCATTTGGGCATGAATCTGTTCGATGACTATTTCGATTATAAAAAGAAAGGCGTAGGCATCCGCGAAGAGCTGGCAAGTGCCGGTTTTCGGGCACGATTGGGAAAATGCCAACAGATTCTTTCGGGCGAAGCCACTGCCGGACAATTCTTAAAGGCGGCATGTGTATTTTGCGGACTCGCCATTGCATTGGGTCTTGTGATAGCCTACTTCCAAGGTACCGGCATCTTTTGGTTTGTGCTCATAGGAGGATTTCTGGGTGTATTCTATTCGGGCTATCCCTTCCGCTTCAGCTACTACGGCATGGGCGAACTTCTTATCGGAGTGATGTTTGGTCCGCTACTTATGAGCGGCGTTTATTATGCCGCCTGCGGATATATCGACACTACGGTGTTGTGGGTTTCGGTGCCGGTGGGTATGTTGGTTGCCAACATTGTTTACACCCATGCCATTATGGACTACGAACCCGACAAAGGCATCGGAAAGATGACGCTCGCCGTGCTGCTGGACAATAAACAAAAGATGTTGGTGGTGTCGGCACTGCTGACGTTCTTACCTTATATTATAGTGACGATCGGCATCCTCTATGATGTGTTGTCGCTGACTTATCTGGCGGTGTTCGTCACGCTGCCCATAGCAATAGCCCTGTTTTATAAATTGGTGCTTTTTACGCGGAATGTGAAGAACGAAGACCTCACCCCGCGCTTTTGGATGGGACCGATGGAAAACTGGGCACTCATCAAGCAGGCGGGTGTCGACTGGTTTATGATACGCTGGATGCTTAGCCGTAACCTGCTATCGCTCTTCTGTTTCATTATTGTGATATTATCGTTTCTACCTTATACTTATATAAATATAATCAATCATGGCTAAACAATTGTTTTATCTCCCGTGGTGGTTTGCACGCGCCCGCTTCTTCGGTAGCCGTCGCCCGCTGCAAACCGTGCTGTTTATCTCTGATAAGTGCAACCTCACCTGCAAGCATTGCAATGTTTACAATCTTGCCAATCCAAATATAAAAACGACTGAGCAGATTATCGAAGAACTGAAATACAGCTACGCGCAAGGTTCGCGCTTTGTGGACTTTGAAGGGGGCGAACCAATGTTATGGCGCGACGGCGAACACAATATCAACCACTTGATACACATCGCCAAAGAGATAGGCTTCTTCTCGACCACCGTCACCACTAACGCGCAGATGCCTTTTGCCGATTGCGAAGCCGACTCGATATGGGTCAGCCTCGACGGTATAGGCGAATTTCACGAATACATCCGCGGCGAAGGAACCTTTGCTCGGTTAGAAAAGAACGTGGCGGAATGCGGACATCCGGATGTAAGTTTTAATATGGTGATCAATGCTAAAAACTATACCAACGTGCGCGACACCATTGAATATGCCAAAAACAATCCCGCCATTCGTGCCATTTCTCTCAACTTCCATACTCCCTACGAGGGTACGGAATACCTGTTTCTGGAGTGGGACAAACGCATCAAAGTGATTGACGAAATCATTGAGATGAAGCGTGCCGGTTACCCCATTATCAACTCCATATCGGGGTTGAAGCTGATGAAGCACAATAAGTTCAGCAAGCAGTGCTGGGTATCCAACTTCATCATGGCGGACGGCACTCGTCTGCCCGAGTGCCCGGGAAGCATCGCCGGCGTTTGCGACCAATGCGGCTTTGGCATGGCAGGCGAAATGCACAGCGTGTTTACCTTGCGCCCCGATACCATAATGGCTGGTATGAAATTGCGAATGTAGGGAAAGGGTTTCTTATATCTCATTGATTCCATATTTTACGTAACGTAAAATATGGAATCGTCTTTTTATTACTCTTTATACGCCTCTTCGTGCACACCCGCCACGGCACGTCCGCTGGGGTCGTTCTTTCCTTGGAAGGCGGCATCCCATGCCAAAGCTTCGGCGGTGGAACATGCCACGCTGGGTACGCTGGGTACGCTGCGGGCGGCACTTTCGCTTGGGAAATGTTCTTCGAAAATGGTGCGATAGTAATACTCTTCTTTATTTTGCGGGGTATTGACGGGAAAACGTTCGGCAGCGTTATCCATTTGCTCGTCGCTCACGGCTGCTGCGGTGACGGCTTTCAGGGTATCAATCCAGTTGTAGCCCACACCGTCGGAAAACTGTTCTTTCTGTCGCCACGCCACACTTTCGGGAAGCATGTCGGCAAAGGCTTCGCGTACAATGCGCTTCTCAATGGTTTTGCCCGGACACATTTTCAGAGCAGGGTCTATATTCATGGCTACATCCAAGAACTCTTTGTCGAGGAAAGGTACACGTCCCTCTACACCCCATGCAGCCAGACTTTTGTTGGCACGCAGACAGTCGTACATGTAGAGTTTGGAGAGTTTGCGCACGGTCTCTTCGTGGAAAGCTTCGGGTGTGGGTGCCTTGTGAAAGTAGAGGTAACCGCCGAACACCTCGTCGGCACCTTCGCCGCTGAGTACCATCTTGATGCCCATCGACTTGATAACGCGCGCCAGCAAATACATCGGCGTAGAGGCACGCACGGTGGTCACATCGTAGGTTTCGATGAAATAAATAACATCGCGCAACGCGTCAAGTCCCTCTTGCACAGTGTAGTTGATTTCGTGATGCACCGTACCGATGTAATCGGCTACTTCGCGTGCTTTGGAAAGGTCGGGAGCACCTTTCAGACCAATGGCAAACGAGTGGAGTTGCGGCCACCATGCGTCGGCTTGTCCGTCGGTTTCTACACGCTTGGCGGCATACTTCTTGGCAATGGCAGAGATGACCGAGCTATCCAGTCCGCCCGACAACAACACACCGTAGGGCACGTCGCTCATAAGCTGGCGGTGTACGGCGGCTTCGAGAGCGGGCTTTAATTGGTTACCATTGTCGGCAGGCATACTATTCATCCACGGACGTTTGTACCAACGTTTCATTTTACCTTCGCTACCCAAATAGTAGTGTCCGGATAAGAACGGTTCGTATTCGTCGCAATATCCTTCGAGGGCTTTCAGCTCGCTGGCACAATAGATTTTGCCATCGGCATCGCGACCTATATATAAAGGTATAACGCCTATGGGGTCGCGGGCGATGAGGAAGTCGTCCGTCTCTTCGTCGTAGAGCGCAAAGGCAAAGATGCCGTTGATCTCTTCCAGCAAACCAAGTCCCTTCTCGCGGTAGAGTGCGAGGATTACTTCGCAGTCGCTGCCGGTTTGGAAATCGTAACGACCGGCATAGCCGGCACGTATGTCGCGATGATTATAAATCTCGCCGTTTACCGCCAAGGCTTGCTTGCCGTCGGGTGAATAGAGGGGCTGTCCGCCCGATTGCGGGTCGACAATGGAGAGACGTTCGTGCGCCAAGATAGCGGTTTTACTAACATATATACCACTCCAGTCCGGTCCGCGGTGACGAAGTCGGCGCGCCATTTTGAGCGCTTTCTTACGGAGTTCTTCCGATTGAGATTGTATTTTGAAGATACCTACGATACCACACATAAGTTTGAGTTTTTAGGTTTTGAGTTTTTAAGTTTTTAAGCTCGGGGTGGGGGTACTTGCCAACCTCTTACTTTAAATATTCGTCGATAGCCCGTGCCGTTTTTCGTCCGTCGGCGAGTGCCCATACTACCAAACTGGCTCCACGCTGTGCATCACCTGTAACAAATACATTGGCGGGAAACTGCGGCTGTTCGGGTTTGAGGAATCCCATGGCGAGCAACACCATGTCGGCTTCAATCACTTCTTTCTTGCCGGTGGGTTTCATCACGGGGCGTCCGCCGTCATCGGGAGTAACCCATTCTACCTCTTCTACTTCCACGCCGGTGACTTTGCCCTCTTTGCCGATGAACTTGTTGGACGACAGCGACCAGCGGCGGGTGCAACCCTCTTCGTGGCTGCTGGTGGTTTTCAACACCATAGGCCATTGAGGCCAAGGGGTAGCGGGATTATATCCTTCGGGCGGCATGGGCATAATCTCTATTTGTGTCACGCTTTTGGCTCCGTGACGAATGCTGGTACCGATGCAGTCGCTGCCGGTATCGCCGCCGCCAATCACAAGTACGCGTTTACCTTTGGCATTGACAAGTTTGTCTTTGGTAAAGGTTTCGCCGTCGAGTATGCGGTTTTGCTGTTCCAACATGTCGAGTGCCAAGAAGATACCCTTCAGCTCACGACCGGGAATGTTGAGGTCGCGGGCGGTAGGCGTACCGGTACAGATGCAATAAGCATCAAAACCTTTGGGCAGTTTTTGCACGTCCACACAGGTATTCATTTCAAACTTGATACCTTCGGCTTTCAACACTGCCATGCGGCGGTCGATGACGGCTTTATCCAGCTTGAAGTTGGGTATGCCGTAGCGTAACAGTCCGCCGGGATGAGGCTTGCTGTCGAAGAGCGTCACCTCGTAACCCAGTGTGTTCAGGCGTACCGCCACCGACAATCCGGCAGGTCCGGCGCCTATCACGGCAACCTTTTTGCCGTTGCGCGGATAGGTGCGTGCAGCAATATATCCTTCGCGGAAAGCGGCTTCGGTAATGGCGGCTTCGTTTTCGCGAATGGTTACGGGCGAATCCGCCGAGAGTTTCAGCACACACGATTTCTCGCACAACGCCGGACAGATACGTCCCGTAAACTCGGGGAAGTCGTTGGTTTCTGTTAGCGACTGATAGGCTTCGCGCCACTTTCCTTTGTAAAGCGCATCTTGAAATTCGGGACATTTGTTGCCCAGCGGGCACGCCCAATGACAGAAGGGCACCCCACAATCCATGCAACGCGAAGCTTGCAACATGCGGTCGTGCGTGTTCAAGGTTTGTTCTACCGGACTGAAATCGGTGATGCGTTCCAGTACCGGACGGTCGCCCGCTTCCTCGCGGGCAATATGTAAGAATGCTTTAGGATCTCCCATTTGTTTAAGTTTTTAAGTTTTTAACTTCTTAAGTTGATGAGGTTGAGTTGATGAGTTTGAGCTTTTGAGTTGGTTGTTGGTAAACTGATTAACTCAAAACTCAAAAACTTATAAACTCAAACTCAATAATCTCTTTGCATATCGGCAATCTTCTGTTGCAACTTTTGCATCTGCTCTTCCTGCAAGACCTTTTTGTATTCAATGGGGACTATTTGGATGAATTCGTCCACATAGCGGTTCCAGTCGTCGAGCATGGTGCGTGCCAGCTTAGAACCGGTGTAAAGGTAGTGCTGACGAATCAGTTCGTGCAACTCTTTACGATAGGATGCCTCTTCAATGAGCGACAGTTCCACCATTTCCATGTTGCAGAAGTAGTCGAAGTTACCCTCGCGGTTCCACACATAAGCCACACCGCCCGACATACCGGCGGCAAAGTTGCGTCCTGTGGGTCCCAGTACCGCCACACGTCCACCCGTCATGTATTCGCAGCAGTGATCGCCCACACCTTCCACCACGGCAATGGCGCCCGAATTGCGCACGGCAAAACGTTCGCCCACGCGTCCGTTGATGTAAACTTCGCCGCTGGTTGCACCATATAATAAGGTGTTGCCGGCAATGGTATTCTTTTCGGCTTCGAAGTTGCTGCGCACCGGTGGTAACACCGCAATGCGTCCTCCCGACAATCCTTTGCCTAAGTAGTCGTTGGCTTCACCTTCGAGTTTGAAGCTGACACCCGGTACGAGGAATGCACCGAACGACTGTCCTGCCGAGCCTTTAAATTTAATATTGAGTGTATCCGACGGCAAACCGGTGGCACCGTATTTCTGTGCAATAGTGCCCGACAGCATCGCTCCTACAGCGCGGTCGGTGTTGGCAATGGCATATTCCAGTGACACCTCTTTCTGACTTTTCACCGCATCGGCGGCAGCACGCAGAATTTCACGGTCTTTCACCTCTTCAATGCCATGTTGTTGGTCGATGACGTGGCGAATGGCTGCATCGTTGTTCACACGTGCCAGCATTTTGTCGAACGCTAACAGGTCGTGCTTCTTTATACCGTCGGACGGTTTACGGACGATTAAATCGGTACGTCCGATGATGTCGTCCAATTTCTCCACGCCAATTTCGGCAAGCCATTCGCGTACCTCTTGTGCAAGGAACGTAAAGAAGTTCACCAAGTATTCGGCACGTCCGTGGAAGCGTTTGCGTAACTCTTCGTTCTGTGTGGCGACTCCCACCGGACAGGTGTTTTGGTGACACTTGCGCATCATCACGCAGCCCAGTACGATAAGTGCCGAGGTGGCAAAACCAAACTCTTCGGCACCGAGCATCGCCATTAACACCACGTCGCGTCCGCTCTTAAGTTGTCCGTCCACTTGTAGCACCACTTGTCCGCGCAAACCGTTCAGCACCAGTGTCTGCTGAGTTTCGCTCAATCCCAGTTCGGGCGAGATACCGGCATAGCGGATGCTGGATGCGGGTGATGCACCCGTACCCCCTTCGGCACCGCTAATGGTGATGAGGTCGGCTTTTGCTTTGGCTACACCGGCAGCAATGGTACCCACGCCGCTTTCAGCCACCAACTTCACACTAATCTTAGCTTTGGGGTTGACGTTTTTCAAGTCGAAGATTAATTGAGCCAAGTCTTCAATGGACTATATATCATGATGCGGCGGCGGCGAGATAAGCGACACGCCGGGGGTGGAATGTCTCGTTTTGGCAATCCAAGGATACACCTTCCCGCCGGGTAAATGCCCGCCTTCTCCGGGCTTCGCACCCTGCGCCATCTTGATTTGCAATTCTTTGGCACTCACCAAATACTGGCTCGTCACGCCAAATCGCCCGCTGGCAACCTGCTTGATTGCCGAGCAGCGTTCGTTGCGATCTACACCACCTATCATACGATCCGCCTCTTCGCCGCCTTCGCCGGAATTGCTCTTTCCATGCAAACGATTCATCGCGATCGCCATCGTTTCGTGCGCTTCTTTGGAAATAGATCCGTAAGACATCGCGCCGGTCTTGAAACGCGTCACGATTTCTTCGACACTTTCGACCTGATCGATGTCGATGCCTTTCTTTGGATAACAAAAATCCATCAAGCCGCGTAGATTCTTAACGCCGCCTTCCTCGTTGACCATCGCGGTATAGCGTTTAAACATCTCGTAATCGCCGCGCTTGGTAGACTGCTGCAAGAGGTGAATGGTCGCCGGATTGTACAAATGCTCTTCAGCACCGCTGCGCATTTTGTGATGCCCGGGGCTATCCAATGTTAGGTCATTCCCCAGACCAAGCGGCTCAAAAGCGAGGGAATGCAGGTGATCCACATCTTGCTCAATGTCTTTGAGTGTAATGCCGCCTACGCGGCAAACTGTATTTTTAAAATATCGTTCGATAACTTCCGCCGCGATCCCGATCGCTTCGAAAATCTGGGAACCTTGGTAGGACTGTATGGTGCTGATCCCCATCTTGGACGCGATTTTGATAATCCCGTGCAGGACAGCACTGTTGTAGTCGTCTACGGCGGCGTAATAATCTTTGTCTAACATATGAGAAGCAATCAACTCGCGGATGCTCTCCTGCGCCAGATAAGGATTGATCGCACACGCGCCGTAACCTAAGAGGGTTGCGAAATGGTGAACTTCTCTGGGTTCGCCGGATTCTAGGATTAATGCGACTCTGGTACGCTTTTTGGTACGCACGAGATACTGATTGAGCGCGGACACAGCCAATAGGGAAGGGATCGCCACATGATTCTCGTCCACACCTCGATCGGACAGAATGAGGATATTTACCTCATCTCGGTACGCACGATCCACTTCGACAAACAGTCGGTCGATTGCCCGTTCCAGACTCGTATTTTTGTAATAAGTAATTGGTACAACTTCTACGCGGAAGCCTTCGCGCTTCATATTTTTTATTTTTAAAATATCGGTATTGGTCAGGATCGGATTGTTTACCCGTAGCACATTGCAATTCTTGGGTGATTCTTCCAGTAGATTGCCTTCTGTACCGATGTAGACTGTCGTGGAAGTCACGATTTCTTCGCGTATCGCGTCAATAGGGGGGTTTGTCACCTGTGCAAAGAGCTGTTTGAAATAATGGAACAGCGGATGATGCGTTCTGCTGATCACCGGCAGCGGCGTGTCCACACCCATCGCGGCGATCGCTTCTCCTGCATTTTGCGCCATTGGCAGGATGCTGGTCTTTAACTCATCATAGCTATAACCAAAAGCCTTTTGCAGGCGCTCACGTTCTTCGGCTGTAAATTCCGGTACGCGCACATTCGGAATTTTCAAATCTTTTAAAAAGACCAGATTGTTATCTAACCATTCTCCGTAAGGTTGTCTGGACGAATAGAGTTCTTTGATATGATCGTCTTCGACCACTTCACCTTTTTTGAGATCGACTAGGAGCATCTTGCCCGGACGCAGACGTTCCTTGACTTTGATCATAGTAGGGTCGATGGGCAGGACACCCACTTCAGATGCCAAGATCAACTGATCGTCTTGCGTGATCAGATAGCGAGAGGGGCGCAGCCCATTGCGGTCTAACACGGCACCGATACTATCGCCATCCGAAAAGAGAATGGATGCCGGACCATCCCACGGCTCCATCATGGCAGCGTAGTATTGATAGAAGTCTTTCTTTTTCTGGCTCATCGCTTTGTTGTTTGCCCAAGGCTCCGGGATGGTGATCATCACGGCCAGCGGCAGATCCATCCCGCTCATAACCAAGAATTCTAAGGTATTATCGAGCATCGCAGAGTCCGAACCCTGCTTGTTGATCGCGGGCAGCACTTTATGTAGCTGACCTTCCAGATGTTCGGATTCCATCGTTTCTTCGCGTGCAAGCATCTTGTCTTCGTTGCCGCGAATCGTATTGATTTCGCCGTTATGTACGATGAAGCGATTCGGATGCGCGCGCTCCCAACTCGGATTCGTATTCGTGGAAAATCTGGAATGAACCACTGCCAAAGCAGATTCATAATCCCTAGCCTGCAAATCCGCGTAGAATGTGCGTAGCTGATGAACCAAAAACATGCCTTTATAAACAATCGTTCTGCTAGAGAGCGAAACAACATAGGTATCGTCGGTTGATTGTTCAAACACGCGTCTGGCGATGTAGAGTCTTCGATCAAACTCCAAGCCTTTTTCCACGTCTTGCGGTTTCTTCACAAAAGCCTGCATAATGTAAGGCATACACTCCACTGCCTTGTGTCCCAAAACACTCGGATAGGTC
>JAISHU010000161.1 GCA_031262385.1 Mediterranea sp. (in: CFB group bacteria) | reverse complement strand
CAAAGACTCGCTCTCCATGACGCAGAAATACCCCGACGGCAGCAAAGTCATCGCTCCCGGAACAGTCATCGTATCGGCAGGCGGAGAGGTGTCGGATGTGAAGAAAACCGTGTCGCCCGTACTGGCAAATGTTTCCAAAAGCACCCTCTATCACATCGACTTTAGCTTCGACACCCTGAAACTGGGTGGTTCGGCTTTTGCACAGTCGCTTGGCAAAGTGGGCAGCGAAGTACCTCGCGTATGCGATGCCGAATATTTCCGCGATGCTTTTCTTGCCGTGCAACACTTGGTGAATCACGGACTGCTGCTCGCCGGTCACGACATCTCGGCAGGAGGTCTTATCACCACCTTGCTCGAAATGTGCTTTGCCAACACCGACGGCGGCTTGCTTATCAACCTCGATAAGATGAAAGAGACCGATATGGTGAAACTGCTCTTCGCCGAAAATCCGGGCTTGGTGATACAAGTGGCAGATGCACACAAAGCCGAAGTGAAGAAAGTACTCGAAGAGGCAGGTGTGGGCTTTGTCGCCATAGGCAAGCCTACCGACGAACGTCACATCTTGGTCGAAAAAGAGGGTGCTACCTACCAGTTCGGCATCGATTATCTGCGCGATGTGTGGTACTCCACGTCGTACCTGCTCGACCGTCGTCAGTCGCTCTACGGTTGTGCCGAACGTCGCTTTGCCAACTACAAACAACAACCCATAGAATTTGCTTTTGCCCCCACCTTCAAAGGGAAACTGTCAGCCTACGGCATCGACCCCGACCGCCGTACCCGTACAGGCATCCGCGCGGCAATCATTCGCGAAAAAGGCACCAACGGCGAGCGCGAAATGGCTTATTCGCTCTATCTTGCCGGCTTCGACGTAAAAGATGTCACCATGACCGACCTTATCAGCGGTCGCGAAACATTGGAAGAGGTCAATATGATTGTCTTCTGCGGTGGCTTCTCTAATTCCGACGTGCTGGGTTCTGCCAAAGGGTGGGCAGGCGCCTTCTTGTTCAATCCCAAAGCCAAGGAAGCACTCGACCGCTTCTATGCACGTCCCGACACCCTTTCGCTGGGCATCTGCAACGGTTGCCAGTTAATGATGGAATTGGGACTGATACTTCCCGACCACGACGCGAAGGGCAAGATGCAACACAACGACTCGCACAAGTTCGAATCGGCTTTCCTCGGCGTAACCATTCCTACCAACCGCAGCGTGATGTTCGGCTCGTTGAGCGGTAGCAAACTGGGTATTTGGGTAGCTCACGGCGAAGGTAAGTTTGCGTTGCCCTACGCCGAAGAACGCTACAACATTGTAGCCAAGTATTCGTACAACGACTATCCCGCCAACCCCAACGGATCGGATTATGCCGTGGCAGCCCTTGCAAGCACCGACGGTCGTCACGTAGCGATGATGCCTCACTTGGAACGTGCCATATTCCCGTGGCAAAACGGTTGCTATCCTGCCGACCGCCTGCACACCGACCAAGTGACGCCGTGGGTAGAGGCGTTTGTCAATGCTCGCAATTGGATAAGCGAGAGGGTAGGGAAGTAGTATCTTATCCAAATATACACCGAAACAAAAAGGGCGGCTCCGTATGGGGTCGCCCTTTTTTTAAACAAAAAGCGTGTTCAGCGCGAAAAAACTTCCTCAAAAAGAACTTTCTGAAATTATCTTGCCGAGTTAGCGCGATAACTTGCCGGGATAACGCAATAATTTGCCGACATATACAGCTTAACTTGCCGGGATAATTTCTTTAGCCGGCAGTTGATTCGTTGTTTCTGCGGGGTTGGTTCGTTTATGCCTCATTGGCACATCAGCATATAAGTACCTTAGCACATTGTTTTGTTGTATTATTCATGTATTTTATTTCGTAAAATATCTTTTATTTGATGTAAAATTATACATGTTAGTACAGAATATTCAATACGTTTGTTGATTTAATTTTTTATTCTATTCTCTATAATTGTACATTTGTCACAAGAAAAACAGTACGTATCTGAGTTCACACAAAATCAGCTACGTCATTATTAATAACAACACAAGCATAAGGTGAAACTATTGAGCAAAACATCCAATGTTTTTGCGTGTGCCATTTTAACAATGTTATCTGTGGTTTTTCAAACACATGCGCAAGAACTTAACAAACGAGTAGCATCCTCGTATCTCCCTTCGTGGGCAATAAAAACAAATCTGCTTTATGATGCAACAACCAGTTTAAACTTGGGTACCGAGTTTAGACTAAGTCGACGCCACACACTTGATGTTAATATCAATTACAATCCGTGGAAATTCTCAAATAACAAAAAGTTTAGACACGTTCTAGTACAACCCGAATTGCGTTACTGGTTGTGCGAACCCTTCTACGGGCACTTCCTTGGTACTCATCTACTTTACTCGCACTATAACATTGGGGGAGTAAAACTGCCGCTGGGCTTCTTCCCCGCCTTGCGCAACCGTCGCTATCAAGGCGACCTCTATGGCGTAGGTTTCTCCTACGGTTATCACAAAATACTTTCTCCCCACTGGAGCTTGGAATTCTCGCTCGGCGTGGGATACGTATATACCGACTACCGCAAGTACGACTGCCAAAACTGCGGATTGGAACGCGGACGCGAACACAAGCACTATTTTACGCCAACAAAGATAGGAGTGAGCTTGGTGTATATGATAAGATAGTATCGACAACGATTTAATGAACATATTTAAATGAAAGCATTGAAAGCAACAACACAAACCCTTATCTTCTTCTTCTGCGCCACCTCCCTCTGGGCACAAAGCAGTTACGACGGTAAAATATGGATAAACAACAGTCGTGTCCTGCACAAGGGCGACTCGGTCTATTTCGACATGGATATCAAGCTGACGGATATTGCCATTGAGAGCGAACGCTCGCTCACACTGACCCCGATTATCGAAATGGAAGGGCAGGAAAAAATACTTCCCTCTGTACTGATTAACGGTCACCGCCGCCAACAACTGTACGAACGCGCACTGAAATTGGCTCCTCGCAACGACAGTCACTCATACTATCGGGTGGTGGAGGCGAAGAAGAACTCCGAACCTACCGGTCCCTACCTGCGCACCATTCCCTATAACATCGCATTTCCTTACGAAGATTGGATGCACGAGGCTCGCATTATGTTGCTACAAGAACGCTGTGGCTGCGGCGGACATGCCCAACAACTGTCGGTGGGACCGCTACTTGCCGGCATCGACCACGGCACACCGATTCCCGATACCGTAAAGGTGGTACGCATAGACAGTGTGCAAACAGTGGAGCGCAAAAGCAGTTTCAGTAACTACGATGTGCGCCTCCATTTCCCCACCGCGCAGACTTATATAATGCCCGATTTCAGCGACAACCGCACCGAATTGAATCGCATCGAAGAGGTTATAAATAGGCTCATTAATACACCTCACCTAAAGATTCTCAGCATCTCGCTGCAAGGTTTTGCCTCGCCCGAAGGTAGCGAAGCCGCGAATTTGCGCTATGCCGACGGTCGCGCTCAAGCCTTGCTGTACTACTTGCAGGAACGGCTCAATCTGCAACCTACCATGCTGCGCATCACATCGGGCGGAGAGGACTGGAACGGTTTGGAAGAACAGATTCGTACCTCCGTAGTGATAGCTTCTTATCGCTACGAGCTTGAAAACATTATGCGACTTGATGCCAATAACGACCGCAAAGAGGCACTGATTCGTCAACTCGACGGCGGCAAGGCGTACCGATTGCTCAACGAATATATCTTCCCGCAACTGCGCCGCGTAGTCTGTCGCGTGGAATATGTAAATTGATTTAAACATTTACTTAATAAATATTTTACGAACAATTTAAAACATGTATTTATGAAACAGATTTCCTTGAAAACAATGAGTGCAATGAGCGCCCTCGCAGCTATGATAGCTTTCACAGGATGCTCGAATGATGACACTGTGCAGCCTTATGGCGGAGAAGACGAAAATGCAAAGAAAAATGTGGTGCTAAAAATCACCGAATCAGGTATGGGCGAAACTCGTACTGTTGGTGCTGCCCTTGGTGAGGTAGCGATAACACTTACTTCAGCAGAAGTAATATTCTATGATGCCAACGGTTTAATTACAGGAAGAGCTGCTTTGGGTGCAACTGATACTCCATCATCTCATCAATATCTTATGACAACAGCTAAAGCTACTTACGTTACTATTGAAGATTTACCAAGTAGTACTACAAAAGTCGCAGTTATTGGTCATACTACACCTACTAATGCTGCTATCGGTGAGGCTTGGGTAAATGGTAGCAATACTACCTTACAAACGGTTGGTTTTGAAGCACAATTATCCGAA
Source organism: Mediterranea sp. (in: CFB group bacteria) (assembly GCA_031262385.1). GTDB lineage: Bacteria > Bacteroidota > Bacteroidia > Bacteroidales > Bacteroidaceae > Bacteroides. The sequence continues at coordinate 778 of JAISHU010000161.1, read as the reverse complement.
GCTACAATAAATGTTTATGGTTCGGCAGATTTGACTCTTGATACTGATAATCCGGAAGGAACTAATGATATTTATGAAGCCGATGTAACTGTAGCCCCCACAGTAGCTCGTTTTGAGATTACAGACATTAAAGCAGGAGGAATCATTGAATCTTTCCATGTGACAGGTGTTTATATGGATGATTTTTATACAACAGCAACTGTGGATGGAAAAACTTTAAGTTTACTCAAGGAAGGTTCAAAATATGCAACCGACTATAAGGCATCTGAAGAAGGCTATACTACTGCTGCCGTTACTTATGATGAAGGTGATTGGACTATAGAGGCAACTAAATCGACTCCGACTGGTACTAACGTATGGGGCTACTATGTTTTTGCTGCTCCTTATGTTGACAGCTTCACTCATGATGATTCGGGAAGTACACCTCCTACTATAGTTTTAAAGATTGAAGATGTAATACTTACCTCAGGTCATACGACCTCTCAAGCTATCTATAATGACAAGACATTCTATGTTACCATTAAAGGATTTACTCATGATGGTGCAACAGCAACTGCTGTCGAAAGTATTTGTTCCGGTTATATCTATGCGACGGAATCTGATCAATTTACAATTGATGAAGCTGATTTGAAGAGTGAACCTCATACTGAGCCTATCGATGTACAAGTAAAAGTATCTCCGATTACATGGACTAAGGTTCCCGTGCGCCCGGTTCTCTAACGACATGCATTTTAATCATCTTTCTCTGAAGCTTTTTGGTTTCATTATAAGTTGGATT
>JAISHU010000157.1 GCA_031262385.1 Mediterranea sp. (in: CFB group bacteria) | reverse complement strand
AGATAAGGAATAGCATCAAACTTCGAGCTATTGGTGCGCTAAGCGAATAGTTCGTGGCGGTGCGGAGCTTTCGTAGCATATCCTTTATTTATTCTGTTGCGTCATGGTAATGCAAATCGGGACAAAATTATGTACTTTTTTATTATAAGCAAAAGAAAATACAACAAATTGTAGTATAAATGATAGTTTTTTTACGCATAGTGGTAGTATAAATCAACTCTATCATCGGTATTCTCATACGAACAGCCATACATATTATAAACCGGAAGCTGTTTCTTTATCCGTTTTGCATTACTTTTTTGTTTTGTACTACACCCTTTTAGGATATAATCGCCTAACGGCTGAACCATATATCCGTTTGAGGGTTATTATTTGTGTATCTCGGCTAAAATACCGAATGTTGCACACTCTTATTAATGCGAAAAGATATAAATTGTTTAATAAAACTTGATTTATTTATTTAGAACTTAAGTTATGAATACAGACAAAGCAGAGGTTTTATTTAAGGATATTTCCCCTTCAGACAAAGATTTGATTACCTCGTACACTCTTCGCAGCCCCCGTCGCAACTGCGATTTATCGTTTTCCAACCTATGCAGTTGGCGCTTTATGTATCACACGCAATATGCCACGTACGGAGGCTTTCTTTTGTTGAAATTCTGGGCAGACCAAAAGTTGGTTTATATGATGCCCGTTGGCGAAGGAGATTTGGAGCATGTGTTGGCAATGCTTATGGCAGATGCGGCTGCCGAAGGACAGCCTCTCCGCATGTTGGGCGTCTGCTCCGATATGTGCGGCGATCTGGAGAACCTCTTTCCGGGTAAGTTTCACTTCAAGACCGACCGCGATTACTCCGACTACCTCTATCTACGAAGCGACCTTGCTACCTTGACGGGTAAAAAATTTCAGGCGAAACGCAATCACGTGAATAAATTCCGCAAAACTTATCCATACGAATATGTGCCGCTTACCGCCGACCGCGTATCGGAATGTCTGGATTTGGAAGCCCAATGGTGTCGTATGAACAACTGCGACCAGCAGGAGGGCACCGGCAACGAACGGCGCGCATTGGTGTATGCCTTGGAGCATTTTGATGAGTTGGGACTTACGGGCGGCATCTTGCACGTCGACGGTAAGATTGTGGCTTTTACCTTCGGCATGCCTATCAACGAAGATACCTTCGGCGTACATGTGGAGAAAGCCGACACCCGCATTGACGGGGTATATGCCATGATAAACTACGAGTTTGCCAACCGCATCCCCGAACAATATACTTACATCAATCGCGAAGAAGACTTGGGTATCGAAGGGCTACGCCGTGCCAAGCTCTCTTATCAGCCGGTGATTATTCTGGAGAAATACGAAGCTCGTGCCAAAGATTAACGCACGCCGTCTTTACAGATAGAGCACACTTTCCGGTCCCATGTTGAACAACAGGTCAACGATGCTGAGGTTGGGCAGAAAGCCGTGCCGCTGTTCGAACAATTGATAATAAGGACGGGGTACAAAATCGGAATCTTCTGTTCGGAAAGCTTTTTTAGGGTGGATGCGCTCGCGGAAGTCGTCTGCGCCGGGAAGTGGTGCAATGTGATACGATGCCGTGCGCTCCACCAAGGGTTGTATATCGATAAGCGAGCACACTTGTCGGCACAAAGCTTCGTTGAAATCTATCAGAAAGGTGTACTTCTGCTCGTAGAAGGGAGCGAAGTCGTCTTTGTAGTACTCAAAGAAAGGGGTGTGATTGTAAGCCGACGTCAACGCATACCAATGCAGATGACGCCAGTTCCCGTGGTCGGAAATGCGAATGTCGCGCATCAGCATGTCCCCACTGTCGGGCTTGACAATGGGAACCGTCAGCGACAACTCGCCCCCGGGAGCAGCTATGATGCAGCGGTTGCGATAGCTCTGCTTTACGTAATGGTCGTACTGCTCCACGTAAACGCGGTCGTAACGCAGCAGCTTGGAGTAATATTGAATGGGTGCCAAGTAGGCTGTAGAGAGGTAAGCTATACGCATATCGTACTACTCTACCCCCCTAAACAAACGATTCCAGCGAATCTTTCCGTCGAACCAACCGCGGTCTTTGTCGAGCGACAGCCAGATGAGGACAGGTTTGCCCACCACGTGATCTTCGGGTACAAAGCCCCAATAGCGCGAGTCGGCTGACTTGTGACGATTGTCGCCCATCATCCAGTAGTAGTCCATTTTGAAGGTGTATTGGTTGGTCTTCTCGCCGTTGATATAAATATCTTCGCCGCGCAGCTCCAGCCGATTGCCTTCGTAAGCCCGGATACAACGTTCGTATATGGGCAGATTGTCGGATGTGAGGGTGATAGTGGCTCCTTTACGGGGAATCCAAATGGGACCGTAATTGTCGCGCGTCCACTTGGTGTATAGGTTGGGCGGGTAGGTCTTTTCCTGCGAGTCTGCGGTTTCGAGTTGGATATGGCTTACCAGTTTCTTGTTGCCTGCAAGTGCGTCGTACATCTTTTGTGTGAGCGGTAGGTCGTAAACAGGCGGATTGTTTCGGATAAGAAATTGGTCTTCCTTGCTGATACCCAGCTCGCGGAAGATACTTTCGGCGATGTACGGACCGGTGGTTTCTACAAAGTAGTTGTGCTGCATGTTTACCGGATTCTCTATGGGCGAACCGTTGAGGTAAACTTGCGTTTTGATGATTTGCAGGGTGTCGCCCGGCATACCCACGCAACGCTTCACATAGTTTTCGCGGCGGTCTACGGGACGGGTAATGACTTTGCCGAATACGGCGGGGTTACTGCGTATCAGCTTGCTCCCGGCGGCATAGTATAGGTCGTAGATTTCGCGTTGCTGTGTACGCGACAAGCTATCCATATTAACAGATTTGGAGTAGATGTTTCTGCCTTCGCGATACGCAATGGAATAAAAATCTTCCGCTTGATGATTGAGCGCTACCGTATCGCCGGCAGGGAAGTTGAACACCACAATATCATTGAGCTTCACCTTACCTAATCCTGCCACTCGCTTGTAACTCCACTGCGGCCACTCAATGTACGACTTGGTATTTAATATGGGCAACGTGTGTTGGGTGAGCGGCATAGAGAGCGGTGTATTGGGTACTCGCGGACCGTAGCTGAGTTTGCTTACACAAAGGAAATCGCCTACCAGCAACGACTTCTCCAGCGATGACGAAGGTATCTGATAGTTTTGCAGGACATAGATATTGAGGAAATAGACCGCCACCAGTGCAAAGACAATGGCATCTACCCAACTCATTACGCTACGTACCGCGCTATTTTTGGAGCTTCGCCAAAAAGTCCACGGGATGAGCTTACTGATGTAAGCATCGAAGATAAACGGTATGATAATCACACCCCACCAACTCTTTACCCACACTAAGAAGGCAATGTAAAGCAGGGTGTAAACAATAAATTTCGTCCATTGGGAACGTGTTGCTTTTCTCATACTATATAATAATAGGTGTTATTTTAAGAAGGGAAACAAATCATTCATGCTGAGTCTGCCGCTGTGACCTACCGTGTACTCGGCAGCCAACACGGCTCCCAGTGAAAAACCGCTACGGTTGTTGGCTTTGTGCGTGATGATGATAGAGTCGGCATCCGACGCATAGCTAATGGTGTGCGTGCCCGGCACATTGCCTTCGCGTATGCTGTGAATGGCGAGTTCATCGGGTGTCGAGGCATGTTCTTTCACCCACTTATCTTTGCGGGTCAGGTTCTCCAAGATACCTTCGGCAAGTGTAATCGCAGTGCCGCTGGGGGCATCTTTCTTTTGAGTGTGATGTATCTCTTCCATGCTGACGTCGTAGTTGGGGAAGTTTTCCATTAACTGTGCCAAGTACTTGTTTACCGCCGAGAAGATAGCCACTCCCAAACTGAAGTTGGACGACCAAAACAGCGTTTTGCCTTTCTCTTCGCAAAACACCGCGAGGTCGTGTGTATGCTTGTCTATCCACCCCGTGCTACCCGACACAACTTTCACGCCGGCTTCGAAAGCCTTTACGCAGTTATCGTAAGCGACATCGGGATTGGTAAACTCAATGGCGACATCTGCACTTTTGAATGCTTCGGACTGAAACTCTTCGGGGTTATTGATGTCGATTATACTTACTATTTGGTGTCCACGGGCAATGGCAATTTGTTCTATCTCTTTGCCCATTTTTCCGTAGCCGATAAGTGCTATTTTCATTGCGATGGTTATATGTTATTTCTGTTGAGTGCACAAATATAGAGACTTTTTCTTGCGCGATAACGAAGCAACCTATTCTTTTTGTTACATTTGCTGCTCACATTAACGCTTTTTTGTAACATGGAACAGCTATTACATTACGTCTGGAAGCACAAACTATTCTCGCTCGAACCGTTACGAACAATTACCGGAGAGTTGGTAGAAGTAATTGATACAGGCTTGGCAAACCCGCATGCAGGACCGGACTTTTTTAATGCCAAACTAAAGATAAACCACACGCTGTGGGTAGGCAACGTGGAGATACACACCCTTGCTTCGGACTGGATGCGGCACGGGCACCACAAAGATGCGGCTTACGACAATGTCATTCTACACGTAGTAGAAACGTCCGATTGTGAAGTTTTTCACAGCAACGGAAAGGTGGTAACGCAGATGCAAATGGCTTGCCCCGAACAGATTCGTCGCAACTACGACGAGTTGCACCGCGAAGAGATTTACCCCCGCTGTTATTCCATACTTACCGTACTGCCTAAACTCACCATATACTCGTGGCTCTCGGCTTTGCAAATTGAACGACTCGAACAGAAGTCGGTCGCCCTTGCCGGACGCTACGAACGCTGTAATCACAATTGGGAAGATGCCTTCTTTGTTACGCTGGCACGCAACTATGGCTTTGGAGTGAACGGAGATGCTTTTGAAGCATGGGCAGACAAACTTCCGTTTCGCGCCATCGATAAGCATCGGGACAATCTGTTGCAGATAGAAGCACTGTTTTTCGGGCAGGCAGGGTTGCTCGAAGAATCCGACGGCGACGATTACTACCTAAAGCTCAAACAAGAATATCATTATCTGAAGCATAAGTTTGAACTACCGCAACCCATGGAAATAGCCCGCTGGCGTTTTTTGCGACTACGACCCGGGAACTTCCCGCATGTTCGTCTGGCACAATTGGCACACCTTTATTATAAAGAGCAATCGCTTTTTTCGCGTGTGATAGAAGCCGAAACCACCGATGTTGTAAAGCAACTGCTCGCCACCACCACTTCGCCCTACTGGGAGAATCACTTCACCTTCCACCGGGAGTCGCCCAAACAGGAAAAGCATTTGGGTGCCGGCGCACTTCAGTTGATTCTTATCAATACCGTAATCCCTCTGCTTTATACTTACGGCATGCACAAGTCGGACAATCGGTTGTGCGACAGGGCTATCAATTTCCTCGAAGGATTGAAACCCGAGAACAACTACATCATCCGGCAATGGGAGATAGCAGGACTTTCCGCGACTTCGGCAGCCGACTCGCAAGCGTTGTTGCAACTTCAGAAAGAGTATTGCGACAAGAGAGATTGCTTGCGTTGCAGGTTTGGCTACGAGTTTCTGAAGAGGAAGTGACAATACGAGGGAATTATCGCTACCTTTGCGCCGCTAAATTCATCCAAGACAATGAACGAAAACCCACGGCACATCCGTATAGAATCCTACAATTACCCGCTGCCCGACGAACGTATTGCCAAATATCCGTTGCCGGTGCGCGACCAATCCAAACTCTTGCTGTACCGCAAAGGCTCTATCGGCGAAACGCATTTCACCGCACTACCCGACCTTCTGCCGCCGGACTGCGTAATGGTGTTCAACAACACCAAAGTGATTCAGGCACGCCTACACTTCCGCAAGGAAACCGGTGCGCTGATTGAGGTGTTCTGTCTTGAACCGCTACTGCCGCGCGACTACGCACAAAACTTTCAGCAAACCACCCACGTGGCATGGCTTTGCATGATAGGCAACCTTAAAAAATGGAAAGGCGAAGTGCTACACGGCACACTGCATGTGAAAGGTACAGACATCACTCTCACTGCCGAACGTGGCGAAGCACAGGGAACCGCTCACCGGGTGGATTTCCGCTGGGATAACGACGGAGTAAGCTTTGCCGATATTCTGGAATGCTTCGGCGAACTGCCTATCCCCCCCTACCTCAACCGCGATACGCAGGAGAGCGACAAAGAGACCTACCAAACCGTTTACTCCAAGATTAAAGGCTCGGTGGCGGCTCCCACGGCGGGACTACACTTCACGCCCCGTGTGCTCGAAGCACTTACCGACAAAGGCATAGAACACGAAGAGGTGACGCTACACGTAGGTGCGGGTACCTTCAAGCCCGTAAAGAGCGAAGAAATTGCCGATCACCAAATGCACACCGAATACTTTGCCGTATCGCGCCACACTTTGCAGCGCCTCATTGCCCACGGAGGAGAAGCCATTGCCGTGGGTACTACGTCGGTGCGTACCCTCGAAAGTCTTTATCACATCGGTGTGACGTTGCTCGGCAATCCCGACCCGTCCGAAGAAGAGCTGCGCGTCAGTCAATGGCAACCCTACGACATCCCCTCGGACATCCCCACCGTAGAAGCACTGCAAGCCGTAGTGGACTATTTAGACCGTCACGAACTGAGCGTCCTCCACACCGGTACTCAAATTATCATCGCACCCGGTTATCGCTATCGCGTGGTGGTCGGCATGATAACCAACTTTCACCAACCCCAAAGCACCCTGCTGTTGCTGGTGTCGGCATTCATTGGTGACGATTGGAGGCGGGTGTACGACTATGCCCTCGCACACGATTTTCGCTTTCTGAGCTACGGCGATTCATCACTGCTATTGCCGTAAGATGCTAAAATGCAATCCTAAACCATCCAACATAACAATTTAATACCTTAACGGAAACATTACTACTACCGACCATTCAAAACGCCCCTATCCTGTCAACAAGTAAGGAAGTAGGTGCAAACGATAGCCCGTATCTTTGTACACTACAAATTTTAAATCCCGATGAAGAACTTATTTTTCTGCCTACTTACCGGTGTTGTACTGATGTCGTGCAACGCTACCGGTTACAAAGAGACCGATAACGGAGTGGTGGTCGATATCCCACAAACGAACCCCAACGATACGCGACGCATACGTTTGGAAGTAATGGGCGAGCGTCTGATACACGTTGCGGCAACACCCGAACGTGTGTTTCCCGATACGCCCGAGCTGGTGATTTTGTCTCAACAAATACAAACACCTTTCACCGTAGAGGCTACCGACAGTACGGTGTCCGTACGCACCACACAACTGATTGCCACCGTCAACCGACGCACGGGCAGAGTGGATTTTCGCGACCACACGGGAAAGCTAATTCTTGCCGAAGAAGAGAACGGACGTAGCTTCGCACCCTACGAAGCCGACGGCAAAAAGGCATACACCGTGCGTCAGGTGTTCGAATCAAACGATGACGAGGGCTTGTACGGTTTGGGACAACATCAATCCGATGAGTTTAACTACAAAGGCAAAAACGAAGAGCTGTTTCAGTACAACACCAAAGTGTCGGTACCCTTCATCGTTTCTACACGGGGATACGGCATCTTGTGGGACAGCTATGCCGTGAGCCGTTTCGGCGACTCGCGCGACTACTCCCAGCTGAATCATCTGTTTAAGCTCTACGACAAAGAGGGCAAGCCGGGTAGTCTGACGGGCACCTACGTATCTACCCTGCGCGAAACGCAAACGCTGGTGCGCGCCGAAGACTCTATCTACTTCGAGAACCTGAAAACCATTAAGAATCTGCCTGAGAAGTTCCCGCTCTTTGCCGCCAACGTCACCTACGAAGGCGAAATAGAACCGAGCGAAAGCGGACTGTTCCGTTTCATCCTCTACTATGCAGGCTATACCAAAGTATATATAGATAACCAGTTGGTGGTGCCCGAACGCTGGCGCACCGCATGGAACCCCAACGCTTACAAATTTGCCGTGCAGATGCAAGCGGGTAAACGTGTTCCGCTGCGCATCGAATGGAAACCCGATGGCGGTGAATCGTACTGCGGACTGCGTGCCCTGTCGCCCGTGCCCCAAGCCGAACAAAACAAGATAGCGTGGTGGAGCGAGATGAACGAAGAACTAAGCTACTACTTTGTTTACGGCAACGACATGGACGAAGTGATAAGCGGCTATCGCACACTCACCGGCAAATCGCAAATCATGCCCAAATGGGCAATGGGATATTGGCAGAGCCGCGAACGCTACAAAACCCAAGAAGAGATGCTCACCACACTCGGCGAGTTTCGCCGGCGCCGGATTCCCATCGACAACATTGTACTCGACTGGTTCTACTGGAAAGAAGATTCGTGGGGCAGTCACGAGTTCGACCCCGAACGCTTTCCCGACCCCAAAGGCATGGTGGACAGCATTCACGCCCTCAATGCGCGCATGATGATTTCGGTGTGGCCTAAGTTTTATACCACCACCGAGCACTTCCGCGAGTTTACCGACATCGGACGGATGTATATGCGCTCGGTCGAAGACAGCATACGCGACTGGGTAGGTCCGGGTTATACCTACGGCTTCTACGACGCCTACTCTGCCGATGCCCGCAAGCTTTTTTGGAAACAGATGTACGACCACCTCTATCCGCTGGGCATCGATGCCTGGTGGATGGATGCCAGTGAACCTAATGTGCGCGACTGCACCGACATGCCCTATCGCAAAGCCTTGCAAGGACCTACCGCGCTGGGACCCGCCGACCAATATATGAACGCCTATGCACTGATGAATGCCGAAGCCATCTACGACGGACAACGTGCAGCCGACGACAACCGTCGTGTCTTTCTGCTCACCCGTTCGGGTTTCTCGGGTTTGCAACGCTACTCCACAGCGACATGGAGCGGAGACATCGGCACCCGCTGGGAAGATATGAAAGCCCAAATATCGGCAGGCTTGAACTTCGCCGTCAGCGGCATCCCTTACTGGACTATGGACATCGGCGGATTCTGCGTGGAACGTCGTTACGAGATGGGGCAACGCCTCTACGACCAAACCGGACGCGAAAACGAAGACCTCCGCGAGTGGCGCGAGCTAAACACCCGTTGGTATCAGTTCGGTGCCTTCTGTCCGCTGTTCCGTGCACACGGTCAGTTCCCCTTACGCGAAGCGTGGAACATTGCTCCCGAAGGACATCCCGCCTATAACTCCATCGTCTTTTACACCAAACTGCGTTACCGCCTGATGCCCTACATCTATTCGCTTGCCGGCATGACTTACTTTGACGACTACACCCTGATGCGCCCGTTGGTAATGGACTTTACCGACGACGCCCGCACACGCGACGTAGGCGACCAGTTTATGTTCGGCACGGCACTTATGGCGGCACCTGTTTACGAATACGGCGCCCGCAGTCGCTCGGTGTACTTCCCTGCCGGCATCGGTTGGTACGACTTCTACACCGGCAAACCGGTGAGCAACGGTGGAGAAGCTCTCATCGTGGAAGCCCCCTACGAACGCATGCCGCTCTATGTATGCGAAGGTGCCATTCTACCTATGGGCGAAGAGATGCAGTACACGGACGAACGCCCCGACTCGCTCATCACACTCCGCGTCTACACCGGCAAAGACGGACAATTCACCCTCTACGAAGACGAAGGGGTAAACTACAACTACGAACAAGGTCGTTGCGCCACCATTCCTTTCGACTACGACGAGACCACCCGCACCCTCACCATTGGCGAGCGCACGGGAGAGTTTGACGGTATGCTGCAAGAACGTACCTTCCGCATTGTAGTGATTGATAAGGAGAAGAGCGATACGAAAGAGATGAAGTACAACGGAACGGAAGTGAGTGTGAGACTCTAAAGTGCACCGCCCCACCAGCACATTCTCCTCAGTACCCCGCCCGATACTTCCCCTCGTCCTTATCCTCCAGCATATTGAGGTACGATGCATAGCGCGACTCGCTGATAGTATGCGCTTCCACGGCGCGTCGCACGGCGCAGTCGGGTTCGTTGCGGTGAGTGCAGTCGGCATACTTGCAGTGTGCGGACATGCTGAATATTTCGGGAAAGTAGTGACTCACCTCCTCGGTCTCCATGTCGAAAGTACCGAAGCCTTTGATGCCCGGTGTGTCGATAAGGTAGCCTTCGCCGTCGGGTGTGGGAAACATCTCGGAGAAGGTGGTGGTGTGCATCCCTTTGTTGTGGTAGGAAGAAATGGCTGCGGTGCGTTGTCCGATGTGAGGCAGCAAAGCGTTGATAAGTGTAGACTTGCCCACCCCCGAGTGTCCGGCAAAGAGGGTGATTTGTCCGCGCAACTGTGCGCGTAGTTCGTCAATCCCCGTGCCGGTGAGAGCCGAGACTTTAAGATAGGGGTAGCCAATGGTGGTGTACAGCCGGATGAGTGCCTCCATGTAGCGCAACTCGTCGGCGTCGTAAGCATCAGTTTTGTTGAACACCAATGTTACGGGGATGCGGTAAGCTTCTGCCGAAGCCAGAAAGCGGTCGATAAAGATAGTACTGGTTTCGGGATAGTTGACCGTTACAATCAACA
>JAISHU010000124.1 GCA_031262385.1 Mediterranea sp. (in: CFB group bacteria) | reverse complement strand
GTATGCGGCATCTGCCACGAAAATGCCGATGGTAACGAATTGCGGAAATCGCCTTCGCCCCCTCATGAAATCGCGCTGAATAGAGAGGAAGCACTCACCCTGCTGTCGGACGATAAACTGCTGAAAAGCTATCTGTGCAACAAGCTTTTTCGCAGGGAACTTTTTAACGGCATACGTTTCCCGCAAGGGCGAACCTTCGAAGATGTGGCGGTGATGCATCTGTTGGTAGCCCGGGCACAACGGGTAGTCGTCACTCCCGATTGCAAATATCATTATGTCATTCGCAAAGGCAGCATTACCGATTTGCGCTATAAGCCTGTAAAAGAGTACGATTATTTCTTTTCTATGTACGAGCGTGCTTGCTTTTTTGCCGATGCGGAACAGGCACCTGCCGCCATAGGTGCTTTCCTAAAGAAAGCCGTTCGCTTTGCCGACCATCTGTTTCTGGCGGCGAATACGTCGCAGCACAAGGCAATGCTTAACGAAGTACTTGCCAAGATGCACGAGTTTGACAGTTGCCGGATACAACTATCGGTAGGGCTTCGGGCGAAAAGGATGTTGCTTTATTATTGTCTTCCGCTGTATCGTGCGGGGTATAGGCTTACGAAAGGCTTGCTGAGATAGAACTTCCCTCATCTTTTATCACTCCTACGGCATAGAGTGGGACGTTTTCTAACCAGTCTTGGTTGCGATAATCAGACATGGATAAGCGGATTGCTTTCAATCCGGAATTCTTTTCTACGTATGTCTTTAAAGACTTCGATCGCAGATTTTCTTCTGCTTTTACTTCGATAGGGATGACACGCGTGCCGCACTGAATAACAAAATCAATCTCTAATGTGGAGTTGTCGTTGCTGTAATAATAGACCGACACCTCTTTCATTGTTTTCATCTGTTGCAAGACAAATGCTTCGGTAAACGAGCCTTTGTACTCTTTGAATATAGAGTCGCCCACCAAAATGGCAGCAGCCGGTACATTTGCTAAAGCACCCATAAGCCCACAGTCCAATAAGAAAAGTTTAAAAGCAGAGAAGTCTTCGTAAAAGCTGAGCGGCAACTGCGGACGGGTAATGCGATTGACCTTGTAGATGATGCCACTATCAATCAGCCACTGTATGGCGATTTCAAACTCGGTAGCCCGTGCCCCTTTTTTCAAAGCACCAAATACAAATTTTTTGTTGTCTTTCCCCAGTTGGGATGGTATCGAACGAAAGACCATGTGGATGCGGGGTACTTCCCTTTGAGGTGCATGTTTTGATACATCGTCGTGATAGGCGGAAAGAATGGCTTGCTGAATGGTACGTACCTTTAGTATATCTTTATCTTCACGATAGGCAGCGACCGCTTCGGGCATACCTCCTACAAAGTAGTATTGCCGCAATAAGTCAATGTAGCGGGAACGCAGCACACGCAATGACTCCCAGTCTTTTACTTGTAAAAGATATAGCAACTCTTTCTCGCCCATAGCAGCCAAGAATTCTTCAAAGTTCATGGGGTACAATTCCATCATATCTACTTTACCCACAGGGAAAGATGTCTGTTCGTGCATCGCGATGCCCAGTAACGACCCTGCCACAGCTACGTGATATTGCGGTGCTTCTTCGCAAAAATACTTTAATGATGCCAAGCCTTTGGGTACTTCCTGAATTTCGTCCAAGATTATCAAGGTTTTGTGAGGCTCAATTTTCACCTTGGTTATAGCCGTAAGGTTGCGAATAATGCGTTCTATGTCGTAATCATCACGAAACATTTCGTGCATCAACCGGTTGTTGTCGCAGTTTACATAGGCGACACTGTCGTAGGCTGTTTTCCCAAAAGCTTTCAGTAAATAAGTCTTCCCAACCTGACGCGCTCCTTTCAAAAGAAGAGGCTTCCGCTTCGGGCTTTCTTTCCATTCTTGCAATTCTTTCCAAGCAAAACGTTCCATATCTTATTTGTTTTATGGTGGTTACGCGGCAAAATTACATTTTTCTCGACGATCTTTTGCTCGTTTTTACATTTTTCTATGGGAACTTTACGTTATTTTCTACATTTTTCTGGGGGAACTTGCTACTTGCGCAGGCGGGCTACCGGAATACCCAACTGTTCGCGATACTTGGCTACGGTGCGTCGCGCAATGGGGAAACCTTTCTGTTTCAACATCTCCGTCAACTCTTCGTCGGTATAGGGTTTCTTTTTGTTTTCGCCGTCAACCAGTTCTTGGAGGGCGGTACGGATTTCGCGGGTAGAGAGTTCGGTGCCGTCGTCGGTGGTATAACTGTCGTTGAAAAAGAATTTCAGCGGATAAATGCCGTAATTGGTTTGCACGTACTTGCTACTACTCACGCGCGACACGGTAGAGATGTCCAATCCCGTGCGTTCGCTGATGTCTTTCAGTATCATGGGACGCAGCAACAACTCGTCGCCGCTCTCGAAAAAGGGGCGTTGCCAGTCCACAATGGCTTGCATGGTGGTGAGCAGGGTGTGTTGCCGCTGTTTCACCGCATCAATAAATCCGCGTGCGGCATCCATTTTCTGCTTCAAAAAGAGCATTGCCTCTTTCGATGCTTTCGACTGATTGGCTTTATTGCGCGTATGTTCTTCCACCATTTCGGTAAAGTCTCGGCTCATGCGCAGTTCGGGTACATTGCGGTTGTTGAGCGACAGATGTATCACGCCGTCGTCGTCGGTATCTACCACGAAGTCGGGCACTATCTGGTGGATGTTTCGTCCGATAGCTTCGCCCATGGAAGCGCCGGGACGCGGGTTTAGCTTGGTAATCTCCGAGATTGCGCGGTCAAAGTCGTCGTCCGACAATTCCAGCTTCTGTTTAATCTTGTCCCAATGTTTGTGGGTAAACTCTTCGTAGCAGTCGGTTAAGATGCGCTTTTCGTCCGCCGTGGTTTTCTCGTCGCTTCCGCTTTCCGTGTCGGCACGGCGGCGCACCTGAATGAGCAGACACTCTTGCAAGCTGCGTGCCCCCAGTCCGGGCGGGTCGAGGTCTTGCACAACGGCGAGCACCTCTTCGAGCTGTGGCACGGTAACATCGATGCCGGCATAGATTGCCAGTTCGTCACTGAGGGTGGTAAGCGGTTTGCGCAACAATCCGTCGTCGTCGAGCGAACCTATCAAATACTCTGCCACCTCGCGTTGTTGCGGAGTGAGGTCGAGTTCGGCAAGTTGTTCTTTCAGCATCTCGTAGAACGAGGTTGCTTCCGAGAAAGGAATCTCTTCGGCTTGCCGATTGGTGCTACGGTTGTTTTCCTGCAATTTATAAGGGGGGATGTCGTCTTCGGTAAGATAGTCGCCCAGTGCATCATACTCGCCGTTTTCCTCGGCGGGAGTCTCCGCTTCGTCGGTGGCGGAAGGTTCGTCGGTAGCTTCGCTATCGTCCTTACCCTCTTCGAGCGCCGGGTTTTCCAGCAGTTCGGCGTGCACACGATCTTCCAGCTCCACGGCGGGAAGTTCCAGTAGTTTTACCACCAGAATTTGTTGAGGCGACAGCGTTTGTACCTGCTGCTGCGCCTGTGTCTGTACTTGACGGGAAGTTTGTGCCATGAGAGCTTGCTTCTTATTGCGCGCAAAAATAAGGAAAAATTCGCTGAAATACTTCTTTGTGTACTTTGGCGTACTCTTTTTCGGCTATTCGTCTTCATCATCTTTAGAAACCGTTTTGAATTTGTTTCCTTTTTATTTACTTTTTTGTGTAATTTCTTGCAAGTTTGCTATTCTTGCCTTTATTTTGCAAATTGATATTGCGTTACTTTTATACAACTACTAACAAATCTAATTTAGAAAACATTATGAGACGTTTTTTTCTTCAAACGCTGACGGCAATCGCGCTGATTGCCTCCCTTGCATCGTGTTCAAAAGGGAATGATAATCCCGATGTAGAGCCTCCTTCTCCACCCGAACCGGTTAAACCTACTCCCATTGTTATTGCTGTGAATCCGCACACACGTGCCACCGACAGCGGTTACGAAAGTGGCGACAAAGTCGGTATCTTTGTTGTAAATTATGCAGCCGAAACAACTGCGGGCACACTAACGGCAGCCGGCAATCACGTCGACAACATGCGTTTTGCCTTTGACGGTGCCAAATGGACACCCGACGAAACGGTGTATTGGAAAGACCGGACCACCAAGGCAGACTTCTATTGCTACTATCCGCATCGTGCATCACTCACTTCTATTACCGATGTAAGTGTGTCGGTACCTGTCGACCAAAGCACTACCGGCAAGTATCAGGAGGGCGACTTTTTGTGGGGTAAAACCAGTTCGGCGCCCACTACAAGTGCTGTGTCTATCACTACCAACCATGTGATGAGCAATCTGCTTATCTACCTCGAAGCCGGCGAGGGTTATACCGCTACAACGTTGGCTGCCGCCGAAAAACAGCTTACCATTAATGGAACCAAAACCACCGGTACCCTTCATCTGGCTACCGGTGTGGTAACCGCCACCGGCAATGCTGCCGACATCACTCCGCTTGCAACAGACGGTTACTACCGTGCCTTGATTGTTCCGCAAACGGTGACCGATGCCAATCTTATCACGCTTACCGTAGACGGCAAGTCGTACACGCTCAAACAAACGCTTACTTTCAAAGCCAATACAAAGCATGAGTGCAAACTTATTGTAGGTAAGGTGAGCAGCGGCATTAACATCGGCATTGGTAGCTGGGAAAGCGATAGCAACGACTACGGCGGCTCTGTGCAATAATCGATCAATATTATACACTTATACTTATGAAACGTTTTCTATCCTCGTTGGGCAGCTTGTTGTTGCCGGCTGTGGCGATATTGACATCGTGCAGCGACGATTATGCTAACGAAACCTCGGATGCACCGCTCCAAAAAATTGTGTTGAGCGGCAGCATTGACCAAACGTATGCCACGCGTGTAAACGATAATGGCTTTGTGGATGGTGATGCCGTAGGTATCTACATTGTGGACTATGCAGGCGACACTCCGGGCGCAATGCAATCATCTGGCAATCGTGCCGACAACATGAAGTACACTTTTAACGAAACGGCATACCAGTGGAAGCCTGCCTACGACGTGTACTGGAAAGACCAAAACACCCATATCGACGTATATGGCTACTATCCTTACAGCACTCCCGACAACGTAAAGAACTACACGTTCGAGGTGAAGAAAGACCAGAGCAAAACGGCAGCCTACGGACAGATGGGTGCCTACGAAGCCAGCGACTTTTTGTGGGGCAAAACTGCCGACGCCGCTCCCACCGACCAAGTGATACGCTTGTCGTTCAAGCATCGGATGTCTACCGTGCGCGTCACGTTCCAAAAGGGCGACGGCTTTGGCGACGAAGAGTGGACACTCGCCGACAAAGCGGTACTGGTAATGGGTACTAAGCGACAAGCTATCATCGACCTGACCTCCGGCGACGTAACGGCAACGGGCGACGTTGCCCCAACCGGCATCATTCCCGCACGCAGCAACGAAGACTTTCGCGCCATTGTGGTGCCGCAAACGGTAGCCGCCGAAACGCCTATTCTCAGCCTGACGGTTGCAGGTACGTCGTACTCCTTTAAGCGTTCCGAAGCCACTACCTTTGTACAAGGCAAACAGTATAACTTCACCATGAAGGTAGATAAACGTACCGACGGCGGTGTGGAGTTTAAACTGACCGGCGAAAGCATCACTGCGTGGGAGAACGATAATACTTCGCACGGAGCCGAAGGACGCGAGTACATCATCGTCAATACTACTCCCTCGAAACTGAAAGAAGACTTGATAGCTGCCGGCAAAGAGATAACAAAGGTGAAGAACCTGAAAATTACCGGCAAGATAGATGCCTCGGACTTCCAAATGATGCGCGAAGAGATGACGATATTGCAGTCGTTGAACTTGCAAGAGGTGGAGATAGAAGGAAATGAGATACCGGATGATGCGATGACGGGAAAACAGTCGTTGCTGCGATTGGTGCTGCCGAATAAGATAACGCGGATAGGTACCGGCGCTTTTCGTAATTGCGTTAATCTTACAGGTTCACTGATTATACCGGAAGGTGTAAAGGTTATTGGTAGTCAAGCCTTCTTAGGCTGTATATCAATGACAGGGACACTTTCGTTGCCTTCTACCTTAGAAGTAATAGGGAATAGCGAAAACCATTCTGCTACCTTTAGAGATTGTGGATTCACTTGTAACTTGGTCTTGCCAAGTAATTTGAAGATAATAGGCGATCAAACATTCTATAATTGCCAAGGATTATATGGCTCTTTGGTATTGCCGGATAGATTAGAACAGATAGGATCAAATGCTTTTAGCGGATGTTCTAAAATAACCGGTTCGTTAGAAATCCCTGAAGGAATAACCGATATTCCTGCCGGTGCGTTTGCTGGTCTTTCACTTAATGGAACATTGACCCTTCCTGAAGGATTATTAACTCTTGGCGGTTCGGCGTTTGGAAGTTCAGGACTTCGTGGTGAACTTAACCTCCCCAAGAACTTAGTTGTCATTCCCGAAAGTGTATTTGCCGGTTGCGACTTCTCCGGCAAATTAGTTATTCCACCATCCGTCGCCGTTATCGGTCCTAATGCTTTTGCCGGCAACTGGCGTCTCTCCGGCACACTCGATATTCCCCGCGAAGTACAATCCATCGGTGCAAATGCTTTCTCCGACTGCCGCGGCATCGAAGGTGTCATCTTTGGTGATGGCGTGCAAACCATTGCAAGTGGAGCATTCAATATGTGTACCGGACTTGCCAGCATCGTCTGCAAAGCCAACTACCCTGCCTACGTTGCCAGCGGTGCTTTCGACGGCGTGCCGAAAGATAACTTCACCGTCGAAGTGCCCGAAAGTGTCGTAGCGCAATACCAAACTGCCGTAGGCTGGAGCGACTTCAAACGTATCTCCGCCTATCGTAACTTGGTAATACGTCCCGCCGTAGCTACTGCCATCAACACTTCGGTGACGCGCGACTTGGTACTCAATGCCGACGACGAATGGGTAGTGCAAAGCAAGCCCGATTGGATTACATTAAATCAAGAATCGGGCAAAGGTAAGGCCGACATCAAGCTGACCTTTGCACAAATGTCTCCCGGTGCACTTCGTGAAGGCAAAGTGGTGTTTAAACTAAAAGACAAAGAGTACACCACTACTTGTACCGTCAGCCAATACGACTATACATACGCCGAAGACGAGATAATCACCCTGCAATCGGCGACCAAAGGCGCGGGCGTCAACCTGATGTTTCTCGGCGACGGTTACAATGCCAAGAACGTCAGCGACGGCGACTACCTCAAGAATATCAAGGAAGCCGTGGAACACTACTTCAATATCGAACCTTACAAAACGTATCGCGATTACTTCAACGTCTACACCGGCATTGCCGTATCGCCCGAATCGGGTATCGGTAGCGTGAACACTATTATTAAGACACGCTTCAATACGTCTAACAAGGGAGGAATGGCTCTGAGCGGTGTAAACGGAGCCAGCGACTTTGCCATGATATTCGACTATGCCACCAAAGCACCTACCATTACCAATGCCAACTTGGGTGAAACCACCGTAGTGATGGTACCCAACACGCTCGACTATGGCGGCATCTGCTATATGTTCGACGACGGTTCGTCCATAGCCTACTGCCCCATGAGCGACTACGGCTATCCGTACGACTTCCGCGGCGTCATTCAACACGAGGCTGGCGGACACGGCTTTGCCAAGCTGGCGGACGAGTATATCTATCACAATGAGTTTATTGATAATTGTATTTGTACGTGTTGTCCGCATGTGTTCGAGTTTATGATGGGGCAAGCCATGGGCTGGTACCAAAACCTGTCGCTTACGGGTAAGATGAACGAAGTACCTTGGAGTCATCTTATCTTCCACGATAACTACAAGCAGACGGTAGACGTATTTGAAGGCGGCTATATGCATACGCGCGGTGTCTATCGCTCGGAACAAAACAGTTGTATGAACAACGACATACCTTATTACAGTGCCATCAGTCGCGAAACCATTGTGAAGCGCATCAAAAGCATTGCCGGCGAAACATACAACTTCGACGACTTTGTAGCCAACGACAAGGCGGTGGTGGAAGCTCCCGCTACCCGTACGGAAGACGGCTTGGGCGTGCCCTATCGTCCTATCATGCGCAGGCATGCGCCGATAACACCGGGTAAACGTCCCACATTGCACGAATCTCTTAAATAAGTAAAACAATGAAAAAGATATATCTATTAGCAGCCATTGCGGCGCTGTCGGTCGGATGTCAGAACAACGACATCGCAGAACGTGCCGGCGAGATGCGTTTCGACGCATTGCTGCCCACCGCAACACGTGTAGCAGGAACCTCCTTTGAGAGCGGCGATGTGATGGGCGTATATGTCACCCGCTACAGCGGCACAACCCCTGCGCTGCTGCAACTGTCGGGAAACCATGCCAACAATGCCGCCGTTGCTTACAACGGCACCTCTTGGGTATCAACACCGTCTATCTACTGGACGGACGATAAATGCGACGTTTATGCATACTATCCTTATGCCAAACCGACGTCGGTCGACGAATACCTGTTTACCGTAGCCGCCGACCAGAGTACCGCCAAAGAGGGCGATATACCCGGAGGTTACGAAGCCAGCGACTTCTTATGGGCAAAGGCAACGGCAGTAACACAGGGAGGTACCGACGGCGCCGTAAAACTCAACTTCCGCCACTGTATGAGCCGCTTTGTGGTGAATCTGAAAAAGGGCGAACAATACGAAGGCAATCTGCCTGACGATGCGATGGTACGCATTCACAACACCGTGCCCGAAGCTACAATAGATTTGGCAACAGGCACCGTTACCCGGCATCCGTACGAATCGGTCAAAAGTATTACGGCTAAGCCGTTGGGAACAGGTAGCTATGCCGCTATTATCGTACCGCAACGCATAGAGTTCCGTCTGCCGTTGATAGAGGTGATAGCCAAGGGCGTATCGTATCTTGTAGAAAGCGCTTTTGTGTTTAAGCCCGGCGTGCAATACACCTACACCCTTACGCTCAACAACGACCCCGATAAGGTGAAGATTGACATTGGCGGCGAAATAGAAGGCGGTTGGGCGGAGTAAAAGACTACTTCCTGATTTTGGTTGACTGTAGTATCTCAAACTTCTCCTCAAACAGAGAATAGGTAGCACGTTAAAGGCGTAACGGAAGTGTCGATGAGTTGTTTATTACTTTTTTTTCTTCCGTGATTATCTTTACGGCTTATTCTGTTTACCGTACGACCAACGTCGGACGACCGTCCGACGATGGTTGTACGACCGTCCGACGTTGGCCGTACGCTCGTCCGACGTAGGTCGGACGGTAACGGATGTGCGCTGCAAAGACAATATGTTACTGATACATAATTATTTATCACTAAATAACAACTACTAAACAAATCACTACCTCCGATAAGTTTGTAAGTATCTCCGTGGAAGTGTGCGTGAGATAAATTAGAGGTTAGAGATGAAGCAAATAGAATAGACCGCTTATTTATGGTACAATATCAAACGCAGGTTTTCACTGGTGCGCCGATAATCCTCGAAAATAGCCCTCAAATCAAAGAGCACTAAATTCAAAACAGTTTCTTAAAACATCGTTTTTTCTTTATTCATATTATTCTTGTGACATAGTTGAACGAAAAAGCCGTACTTTTGCACGCAACGAAGGAAATAATATGGAACAAGAAGATTTCGATATACGCAATTATCAACCTACGGGTAACGAACGGGAATTCGAAAACGCACTCCGACCGCTGGCGTTTAACGACTTTAGCGGGCAAGACAAGGTGGTGGACAATCTGCGCATTTTTGTACAGGCGGCACGCTTGCGAGGCGAAGCATTAGACCATACACTGCTGCACGGACCTCCGGGACTGGGAAAAACCACCCTATCGAATATCATTGCCAACGAACTGGGAGTGGGTTTTAAAATCTCTTCGGGGCCGGTGCTCGACAAACCGGGTGACCTTGCCGGTGTGCTTACGAGTCTTGAAGCCAACGATGTACTCTTTATTGACGAGATACACCGACTCTCGCCTGTGGTGGAAGAGTATCTTTACTCCGCCATGGAAGACTATCGTATCGACATCATGATAGATAAAGGACCTTCGGCACGCAGCATACAGATAGACTTGAATCCGTTTACGTTGGTAGGTGCTACCACCCGCAGCGGATTGCTGACGGCACCGCTACGCGCCCGCTTCGGCATTAATCTGCACTTGGAATATTACGACGAAGAGGTGCTGAGTACCATCATCCTGCGTTCGGCACGCATCCTCAATGTGCCTTGTTCTACCAAAGCTGCCGTGGAAATAGCCTCGCGCAGTCGGGGAACCCCCCGTATTGCAAACGCTCTGTTGCGCCGTGTGCGCGACTTTGCGCAGGTGAAAGGTACCGGAAGCATCGACACCGAGATTGCCAAGTATGCCCTCGAAGCACTCAACATCGACCGCTACGGACTGGACGAGATAGACAACAAGATTCTTTGTACCATTATTGATAAGTTTAGCGGCGGACCGGTGGGGCTTACCACCATAGCCACTGCCTTGGGCGAAGATGCCGGTACGGTGGAAGAGGTGTACGAACCGTTTCTTATCAAAGAAGGCTTCTTGAAACGCACTCCACGGGGGCGCGAAGTTACCGAACTTGCCTATAAACATTTGGGACGCAGCATTTACAACAGTCAGCGTACCTTGTTCGACTCTTAAAACAACGCACGATATGGCTCATACGCATACACACGCCACTCCGCAATCGCAGGCACTGAACCGTGCTTTTATTATCGGCATTGTACTCAATGCGGTCTTTGTGTTGGTTGAGTTTGGTGCCGGATTTTGGTTTCATTCGCTGGCACTAATTTCGGACGCGGGGCACAATCTTACCGATGTGGTAAGTTTGGCTCTTGCCTTGTTCGCCTACCGGCTGGCGCGCGTCAAACCCAATCCCTCCTATACTTACGGCTATAAGAAAAGCACCATATTGGTCTCTTTGGTCAATGCCCTTATCTTGTTGGTAGCCGTTTTCGGCATCTTGTTCGAAAGCTTTGAGAAACTACAACATCCGGCTCCCGTAGACGGAGGTGCCATTGCATGGGTGGCAGGCATAGGCGTGATTATCAACGGAGTGACGGCAATGCTGTTTATCCGCGAAAAAGAGAAAGACCTGAATATAAAAGGTGCCTATCTGCACATGGCAGCCGATGCGTTGGTATCGGTAGGTGTGTTGGCATCGGGCATCGTTATCGGTTTTACGGGGTGGTATATCATCGACCCGCTGATAGGTGTGCTGGTGGGTGTGGTGATTTTGCTCTCCAGTTGGGGGCTGCTGCACGACAGCATTCGCCTGATACTTGACGGCGTTCCCGCAGGCATCGATAGCGACAGCATTGCGACCGACCTGCGCAAAGTGCCCGGCGTGGCAGATATTCATCACATACATATTTGGGCTATCAGTACCACCGAGAATGCACTGACGGCACATGTGGTACTGCATGCGGAGGCATCGGCACACCAAGTAAAACAACTGATTCGCGAACACCTGACGCTGTTTGGCATTACCCACGCTACACTCGAAGTGGAAGAGGAGGGAGAAACCTGCAACGTCATCGAAGATTGAACCCGCACCGACTTGGGGAATGAAGAACGGCATAGTTTGGTAGCTGCTAACTCTGTTTATCTGAAAATAAACCTGTAAATTTGCGGCAATTTTGAAACCGCTTCTTATGATTCACGGTTTCAGGTAGCTCGAAACTTAATAACTTTACGATAATGGAGTACAATTTCAGGGAGATTGAAAAGAAGTGGCAACAACGGTGGGTGGACAACAAAACCTATCAAGTAACGGAAGACCCGACTAAGCCCAAATACTATGTGCTGAATATGTTTCCTTACCCCAGCGGGGCAGGACTGCACGTGGGACATCCGTTGGGATATATCGCTTCGGATATTTACGCGCGCTACAAACGCCAAAACGGATTCAACGTGCTGAATCCCATGGGCTACGATGCTTACGGACTTCCGGCGGAACAGTACGCCATTCAAACGGGACAACATCCCGCCGTTACCACCATTAATAATATAAACCGCTATCGCGGACAATTAGATAAGATAGGCTTCTCGTTCGACTGGAGTCGTGAAGTGCGCACCTGCGATCCCGACTATTACCATTGGACGCAGTGGGCTTTCATCAAGATGTTCAACAGCTTCTATTGCACCTCCTGCCAAACGGCAATGCCTATTGCACAGTTGGTGAAGAAGTTTGCCGACAGCGGTACCAAAGGCATCACGGTGGCTTGCACCGAAGAACTCAGCTTTACCGCCGACGAGTGGAATGCCAAAAGCGAACGCGAGCAACAAGAGATATTGATGAACTACCGCATCGCCTACTTGGGCGAGACAATGGTGAACTGGTGCGCGGCATTGGGCACCGTATTGGCGAACGACGAAGTGATTGACGGACTGTCGGCACGCGGCGGCTACCCGGTGGTGCAGAAGAAGATGCGTCAGTGGTGTCTGCGCGTTTCGGCGTATGCCGGACGCCTACTCGACGGATTAGACACCATTGATTGGACAGAATCGCTGAAAGAGACTCAACGTAACTGGATTGGTCGCTCGGAAGGTGCCGAGGTGAACTTCCGCGTGAAAGAGAGCGATCTTAGTTTTACCATCTTTACCACTCGCGCCGACACCATGTTTGGGGTAACCTTTATGGTATTGGCTCCCGAAAGCGAACTGGTATCCCAACTTACCACCGCCGAACAAAAAGCCGAGGTGGACGCTTACTTGGAGCGAACCAAGAAGCGTACCGAACGCGACCGCATTGCCGACCGCAGTGTGACGGGTGTCTTCACCGGTTCGTATGCCGTGAATCCGCTTACCAACGAAGCGGTACCTGTGTGGGTAAGCGACTACGTATTGGCGGGTTACGGAACGGGTGCTATCATGGCTGTGCCTGCACACGACAGTCGCGACTATGCTTTTGCCAAACATTTCGGTTTGGAGATACGCCCGCTTATTGAGGGTTGCGACGTAAGCACGGAGAGCTTCGATGCCAAAGAGGGTATTATGATAAACTCGGGCTTCCTCAACGGACTGACCGTAAAGGAGGCTATCGCTGCCACCAAACGCTATGTGGAGGAAAAAGGATTGGGCAAAGTAAAGGTGAACTACCGTCTGCGCGATGCCATTTTCTCGCGCCAACGCTACTGGGGCGAACCGTTCCCCGTATATTATAAGGAGGGGATGCCCTACATGATTCCCGAAAACTGTCTGCCGCTGGAACTTCCCGAAGTAGACAAATTCTTGCCTACCGAAACAGGCGAACCTCCGCTGGGACATGCCACGCATTGGGCTTGGGACGAAGCTGCCAACCGTGTAGTGGAAAACAGCAAGATAGATAATGTGACCGTCTTCCCACTCGAACTGAATACCATGCCGGGCTTTGCCGGTTCCAGCGCTTACTACCTGCGCTACATGGACCCGCACAACGGCAACGCATTGGTTTCGCCCGCAGCAGATACCTATTGGCAGAATGTCGACCTCTATGTGGGCGGCACCGAACATGCAACGGGACACCTTGTCTATTCGCGCTTCTGGAATAAGTTCTTGCACGACCTCGGCGTGTCTGTCACCGAAGAACCGTTCCAAAAACTGGTTAACCAAGGGATGATACAGGGACGAAGCAACTTTGTTTACCGTATCAAAGACACCAATACCTTTGTGTCGCTGGGACTGAAAGAACAGTACGACACTACCCCGCTTCACGTAGATGTCAACATCGTATCGAACGACGTACTCGACCTTGAAGCATTCAAGGCGTGGAATCCCGAATATGCCGATGCACAGTTTATTTTGGAAGAGGGTAAGTACATCTGCGGATGGGCTGTGGAGAAGATGAGCAAGTCGATGTTCAATGTAGTGAATCCCGATATGATTGTCGAAAAGTACGGTGCCGATACCCTGCGTATGTACGAGATGTTCCTCGGTCCGGTAGAACAGTCCAAGCCGTGGGATACCAACGGTATCGACGGCGTGCACCGCTTCCTCAAGAAATTCTGGTCGTTGTTCTACAACCGCGAAGGCAACCTGCTACTTACCGACGAACCGGCGACCAAAGAAGAACTGAAATCGCTGCACAAACTCATCAAAAAGGTGACGGGCGACATCGAACAGTTCTCGTACAACACCAGTGTGAGCGCCTTCATGATTTGTGTAAACGAACTCTTCTCGTTGCGATGCAGCAAGAAAGAGATACTCCGTCCGCTGGTGGTTACGCTGGCTCCTTTTGCTCCCCACGTGTGCGAGGAGTTATGGGAAGTGCTGGGCGGTACCGGCTCGGTGTGCGATGCCAAGTGGGAAAGCTACGACGAAGCCTATTTGACCGAAGAGGTGGTGAACTACACCGTGTCGTTCAACGGTAAAGCCCGCTTCAACATCGAACTGGCTCCCGATGCTCCGAAAGAGGAGGTAGAACAAGCGGCAAAGAGCGACGAGCGCGCAGCCAAATGGCTGGAAAACAAAACTATTGTGAAAGTCATCGTGGTGCCGGGCAAGCTGATAAACATTGTACTTAAATAAAAAACCTCTATGCAACTTTCTAAACCTACGCAAGCTGTAATGATGCGCGAAGCACGCGATTATGTGTTCATTACTGTCGGATTGTTTCTTTATGCACTGGGCTGGGCGGCTTTTCTGCTACCCTATCAGATTACTACGGGAGGAACTACCGGTATAGGTGCCATTATCTTTTATGCTACCGGCTTCCCCATTCAGTACTCTTACTTTATCATCAACGCCTTCTTGATGCTTTTTGCCGTCAAGATATTGGGACCGAGGTTCAGCATCAAGACCGGCTATGCCGTGTTGATGCTCACGTTCCTGCTGGGTTTCCTGCAAAAGGTGGTAAACGGTGCGGACGGCATTCCGCCGCAGATACTCGGACCGGGTCAGGACTTTATGGCTTGCCTGATTGGAGCAATTATGTGCGGCATCGGACTGGGCATCGTGTTCAACTGCAACGGAAGCACGGGCGGCACCGATATTATAGCGGCTATCGTGCATAAGTATCGCGACATTACACTGGGACGCATGATTATGGCGTGCGACGTGGTGATTATCAGCTCTTGTTACTTTATATTCCAAGACTGGCGGCGGGTGATATTCGGTTTTGTCACACTGTTTGTTATCGGATTTGTACTGGACTATGTGGTGAACTCCATTCGCCGTTCGGTGCAGTTCCTTATCTTCTCCAAAGAGTACGAACAGATAGCCGACCGCATCACCAAAGAGACGCATCGCGGTGTTACCGTGGTAGACGGCATAGGTTGGTACAGCCGGAACGACGTAAAGATGCTGGTGGTAGTGGCGTACAAACGGCAGTCCGTTGAAATTTTCCGACTGGTACGCGACATCGACCCCAACGCTTTTATCTCGCAAAGTGCCGTTATCGGCGTGTATGGCGAAGGGTTCGACCGACTGAAGGGAACAAACAAAGCCAAAAGTGCCAAAAAATAAACCTGCAATTTCCCGTACATTGTTTGTTTGCAAAACAGATAAATATGTACTTTTACCGTTGTTTTGACAATTATGCTCGAAGAGAATAATAACTACCATGTTCCGGTATTGCTGCTACCGAGTGTCGACGGGATGAATATCCATCCCGACGGCACCTATGTAGATGTAACTTTCGGCGGAGGCGGTCATTCGCGCGAGATACTGTCGCGATTGCGCGACGGCGGGCGACTGCTGAGCTTCGACCAAGACGAAGATGCCGAACAGAACATCGTAGACGACCCGCACTTCACCTTTGTGTGTAGCAACTTTCGCTACCTGCACAACTTCTTGCGCTATTACGATGTGGAGCAAGTAGACGGTATCTTGGCGGATTTGGGCGTTTCGTCGCACCACTTCGATGATAGCGAGCGGGGATTCTCGTTTCGGTTTGACGGCGCATTAGACATGCGAATGAACAAACGCGCGGGCATAACTGCTGCCGATGTGGTAAACGACTACGACGAAGAACAGCTTGCCAATGTGTTTTACTTGTACGGCGAACTCAAAAATAGTCGCAAGCTTGCCGCCGTGATTGTGAAAGCACGCGCGCGGCAAAAGATAACTACCATTAACGACTTTCTGGAGCTGATAAAACCCCTCTTCGGACGCGAACGCGAAAAGAAAGAGTTGGCAAAAGTGTTTCAAGCACTGCGCATCGAAGTAAATCAAGAAATGGAGGCACTGAAAGAGATGCTGTATGCAGCCACGAAAGCCTTGAAACCCGGCGGACGGCTGGTGGTAATCACCTACCATTCGCTGGAAGACCGCATGGTGAAAAATATAATGAAAACGGGCAATGTGGAGGGAAAGCAGGAAAAAGATTTCTTCGGCAAACTGCTGACTCCTTTCAGATTGATAAACAATAAGGTGATTACACCCGACGATACCGAACTCTTGCAAAACCCGCGCTCGCGGAGTGCCAAACTGCGCATAGCGGAGAAAGTGGGAGCATCCTAAATTTGCGAACGTTATGGATAACCCTACAACCACTAAGAAGCAAATATCATCGTGGAAAAGCATCATCGGGGGCGATATCCTCGCTTCGGGCTTCTTCCGCCGGCAAACCAAACTGCTGGTGTTACTGATGTTGCTTGTGTTGTTCTATATCCATAACCGCTACGCCTGCCAACAACAAATCATCGAAATAGACCGCCTGAAGCGCGAACTGACCGATATAAAGTACGATGCACTGACCCGTAGCTCGGAACTAATGGAACGTAGCAGGCAATCGCATATCGAAGAGTATATCAAGAAAAGCAAGAGCGACTTGCAAATCGCCACCAATCCCCCTTATCTGATAAAGTAGATGGCTGTAAACAAACGAAATATCATAGCTCGTTATTTCTTCGTGGTGTTGCTAATGGCACTGGTGGGAGTAGCCATTGTGGTGAAAGCGTCCTTTATCATGTTCGGCGAAAGACAATATTGGCAAGACGTGGCGGAACGCTTTGTCAACGACAGTGTGCCGCTGAAACCCAATCGGGGAAACATCCTCTCGCACGACGGCAAGCTCATGGCAAGTTCGCTGCCCGAATACCGCATCTACATGGACTTCAAAGCCGGAGGTTACAAAAAAGACACCATGCTGGTGAATCATTTGGACGAAATCTGCCGGGGACTCAACAAGATATTTCCCGATAAGAGCGTTGCCTCGTTCAAAGCACATCTGCAAAAAGGACGTAAACAGGGAAGCCGCAACTACCTCATCTATCCCAAACGCATTTCGTATATACAATATAAAGAGGTGAAAAAACTTCCGGTGTTTCGCCTCAATAAATACAGCGGCGGCTTTCACGAGCAGATATTCAATAACCGAAAAAAACCTTTCGGCTCGTTGGCGGCACGAACCTTGGGCGACCTCTATGCCGATACCGCACAGGGTGCCAAGAATGGCATTGAACTAGCCTTCGACACCGTTCTGAAAGGACGCTACGGCATAGCACACCGCCAAAAAGTGATGAATAAATACCTCACACTCACTACCGTGCCGCCAACAGACGGTTGCGACGTTGTAACCACTATCGACGTAGACATGCAGGACATCTGCGAAAAAGCTCTGGTCGACAAGCTGAAGGAGATTGATGCATCGGTGGGTGTGGCAATCTTAATGGAGGTAAAAACCGGTGAGATAAAGGCAATCGTTAACATGGGCAAGGCTACCAACGGCAATTACTACGAAATGCGTAACTATGCCATTAGCGACTTAATGGAACCCGGTTCTACCTTCAAGACGGCATCGATTATGGTGGCGCTCGAAGACGGGAAGATTACGCCGCAAACCCGTGTGAATACCGGCAACGGACAGATGAAAATGTACGACCGTGTGATGCGCGACCATAACTACAACCGTGGAGGCTATGGCGATATCGACGTAACGCGTATCCTCGAAGTATCCTCCAATATCGGTGTGTCGTACCTGATAGACAAGTACTATCACGACAACCCGCAAAAGTTTGTCGACGGGTTGAAGCGCATGAGCATCGACCAACCGCTACACTTGCAAATCGCCGGCGAAGGCAAACCTAATGTTCGCGGACCGAAAGACGGAAAGTACTTCGCCAAAACCACTCTGCCGTGGATGAGTATCGGCTACGAAACACAGTTGCCTCCACTCAACATCCTAACCTTTTACAACGCTATTGCCAACGACGGCAAGATGGTTCGTCCGCTGTTCGTGAAGGAGATTGTGAAGAACGGCGAAGTCTTAGAAACCTTTCCCACCGAAGTGATTAATAAAAAAATCTGCTCGGACAAGACACTGACGCAGATACGCGAGATACTCCGAAAAGTGGTATCCGAAGGACTGGCGAAACCTGCCGGAAACAGTCAGTTTGCCGTTGCCGGAAAAACCGGTACGGCACAAATATCGCAAGGTGCAGCCGGCTATAAGAGCGGAGGAACGATGCACATGGTAAGTTTCTGCGGCTACTTCCCTGCCGACGTTCCGCAATACAGTTGCATCGTTTCCATACAGAACCCGCGCATAGGTTACGCTTCGGGCGGTGTTATGGCGGGTAGTGTATTTGGTAAGATTGCCGAACGGGTATATGCCAAGAACCTGAGCTACGACGTCAGTCATGCCGTCGACAGCCTCAGCAATATTCCCCCTGCCACAAAAAAAGGAAATTCCAAAGAGAGTTCGTTGGTACTTGAAGAGCTGAATGTAAAAAGCCCTAATGTCACCAAAGAAAGTAACGAAGTGAGCCTCGGCATCGTACCCAATGTAACGGGTATGGGAGCTAAAGACGCCGTTTACCAATTAGAACGACGCGGACTGAAAGTCAGGCTCAACGGCATCGGACGTGTGAAAAGTCAGTCCGTTGCAAGCGGGCATGCAGTTGTGAAAGGGCAGACCGTCAGTTTGGAATTAACTCCTTGAAGTTGTTGGCTTTTACATGTAAACCACTACCTTTGTCACACTATTCATTTAAAAACTCTATTTATGGCAAACAAAAAGTATAAACCCTACGAACCTACGAAGCAGGAAGTCAACGACCCCATAGCTGCGTACGGTACTCTACAGTCTAACAATGGCGTGTACGTATTGACCAAAGAAGAAGAAGAAGCTTGCCGCATAGCGGAAGAGCAGTTTGCACGCGGAGAATATTATACTCAAGAAGAAGTAGATATAATGATGAAAGAACTATTTGAAGAGTTAGACAAAAATGAGAAGATTAAAAATCGTTTGGTCTGAAAGAGCTAAGTATAATTTGTTTATAATGACGACTTATTACACGATTAGGAATGGTAACTCGAAATACATCAAACATATTGAAAGAGAGATAAAGAGTAGATTAAAGCTGATTGCTCATTATCCCCGCATGTACCAAGAGACTTCACGATTGGGAGTAAGAGCTTTTTCTTGTGATTATTTTAAGATTTTCTATCGCATTTATACGGATTATATTTTGGTCGAAGCAATCTTTGATACACGTCAAGACCCTGACAAATCGCCCTTTACAGACGAGTCACATTACTAAGAACAATAAACGATATAACATACATGCAATTATCAGAATTACTTAAAGCAATCGTGCCGGTGCAAGTGCTCGGCAATAAAGAAACAGACATTACCGGCGTTTGCATAGATTCCCGCCAAGTAGAAAAAGGTTCGCTCTTTATGGCGATGCGAGGTACGCAGACCGACGGACACGCATACATCGATGCTGCCATAAACAAAGGTGCCGTAGCCGTGCTGTGCGAAGAGCTGCCGGCAAAGCCGATTGAATCCGTCACCTACATCGAAGTAAAAGACAGCGAAGATGCCGTAGGCAGAGTAGCCACTACATTTTATGGCAACCCCACCTCGAAAATGGAATTGGTGGGTGTAACCGGTACCAACGGCAAAACTACCATCGCCACGCTGCTTTACGAGCTATTTCGTCGCTTTGGCTACAAAACGGGACTTATCTCTACCGTTTGCAACTACATCGACGGCGAAGCCGTACCCACCGAACATACCACTCCCGACCCTATCACACTGAACCGTTTGCTTGGCGAAATGGCTGACAGTGGCTGTAAGTACGCTTTTATGGAGGTCAGCTCGCATGCTATCGACCAAAAACGCATTAGCGGACTGCGTTTCGCCGGAGGTATCTTCAGCAACCTGACGCGCGATCATCTGGACTACCACAAAACGGTGGAAAACTACCTGAAAGCCAAGA
>JAISHU010000122.1 GCA_031262385.1 Mediterranea sp. (in: CFB group bacteria) | reverse complement strand
AGCCATGGGTA
The DNA here is from genome assembly GCA_031262385.1 of Mediterranea sp. (in: CFB group bacteria). Lineage (GTDB taxonomy): Bacteria > Bacteroidota > Bacteroidia > Bacteroidales > Bacteroidaceae > Bacteroides. The sequence continues at coordinate 5,088 of JAISHU010000122.1, read as the reverse complement.
GTGCATGATACTTTTAATATGCTCTTTTTTTGTCAGATGGGTGGGGATGTAAGTGCGAGAGGTGATTTTGTTTCACCTCTCACACCTTTATATATATTATAGTTTTGTCAGTTGCCTACTTCTCCTTCGGCAGTCCAAGAGAATTTTAGTTGGTTGTAAGCTCCGTCGGCATACATGTAGAAGCAACCGGTTCTGTTTTCGAGATTCATCCAACTGTAGCTACCGTTATACATATACATATACATACCTTGGTATTCGCCGTTGATGGTAGGATATAGGTAGTTAAGCAACCACGAGCTGCCGTAGTCTGCGTACATCGACTCCGGCTCCAACAGCACATTGCGTTTTCCGTCGTTTGCCGGTGTGTCGAGTCTCCACGAGAACACTCCGCCATACATAAAGTCGTCTATACGATATAAGCCGGTTCCTTGCAATTCCCAAATGTCGGCGGTAAAGCTATCGTAGGTACTGCCCCATTCGAACGCCACCCCTTGGTATTCCATTTTCCAGTCGGTAATAGTGGCGTTGATGGTATAACCTTGAGTGCCTTTGTTACTATACATGTCTGCATCGGCATCATTCAGACTTATTTGCAAGGTGCGGGTAACGAACGGTTCCGTTTCGGTAAACTCTCCGCCGACGGTGACAGTACTTTGTCCGGCAGCAAAAGCCACCGAGTTTGGTAACGAAAAGTATTCGCCTCCCGATAGGATTGTCAGAGGCACGGTTAGGGACTCTACGGAATCTGTCCGACCGACGGTTACTTCAAAAGGTCGGTTTGTCGCATCGGGTAAATAGACGTAGCTTGAGGCAGTTACATAATCTATGTAAGCCCGTGTGCCGTTTCCATATACGGCATCGTGTTTCCAGCCCGTATCGTAGGCTTCACCTTCGCAGCCGGTTGTTGCGCATCCCAGAATTACGGCAAGTGCGCTGAAAAAGAATATATATTTCTTCATATTTATCCTGTTAATTGGTTTTACAATCGTCATTCGCTCCATAAATATTGTGTTAGTCTGCCCGAAGCGTCGGGATTGGATATGACATCCGTATTGCGGTTCGATTCATTCTCGGGGATATACTTATTCATCCATGCCGGCGCATAGCCTTCTACCGAGTTGTAGCGACAGATGGGTAAGAAATTAGTGTCGGTATATCCGCGTACCACCTGAAGTTTAAGTCGTTTGAAGTCCAATACGCCAACTCCTTCTCCCCAAAACTCAATGCGCTTTTGTAACAACACCGCTTCATCCAGAGCATCGGCAGTGGTTGCCGTACAGGCGTACGACCCGTCGGTATAGCGATAGGTATTCATAAAGTTGGTAAGCAGTGTCTTTCCGGTTTCCACGCTTTCGGAACGTCCGCGCGCTTCGGCTTCAATGAAATACATCTCTTCGATGCGCATCATCGGGATGTCGACGGCGTTTCCCACGGTACTGTTAGCTACATCGCCCTGACCGGGTTTAAATTTTAATCCGGCATAGGCAGGAACTTCTGCAAACTGGGCATCGGTAAGGCAAGTGGTGTATTTGGTGCCGGGTGCTTTGCCTTTGCCGTTCACAATATCTGCCGGATCTACCCATGTGTTTTTGCGCCAGTCAGTAACGGGGATTTGGTCGTAGAGCGACTTTCCTATCAGGCGGAAGCCTTTGTATTGTACGCCTGCCACGCCAAAAGTTGTTTCGGACGAATTGCATCCGGGCCAACTGTAATAAGGATAATAAGGTACGGCATCTTGGGTGATGATGACTGCCATCATCCACGAGTTTTGACCGGTGGCACTGTTAAATCCGCTACCGGTGGTAGTAAACCATTCACTTTGTGAGATGGGTTGGTATCCGCCATAGTCGATGGCTTTGCGGGCATAATCGGCTGCTTTGGCATAGCATGCCTGTGCGGTAGTTACTCCCAAACGGTCGTAGCGTGCCAACGCTTCATCATTTTCGTGCGACACCATAGTGGCTAAATCGCTTTCGTCCAGCCGGAAACGGCTTGCTAATTCCAACCACAGACGGGCTTGCATGCCATACACCACGCTTAGGTCGGGGCGACCTTTGGATGAGCGGGTATATCCGGTGAGCAATTGTTCTGCCTTATTCAAGTCGGTCAGAATAAAACGATACATCTCGTAGAAGGGTGCCCGCGGATTGTTGAATGCTTCGCTCTCTTCGCCTTGTCCGTCGGTAATGGGTACGGTAAGTCCTATGATGCCGTCGGCTTGTGCTTCGGCATCAATGTCGGCTATGCCTGTCAACTTAAATTCGTAAGTTACCGCCATGTCGAAATACATCCATGCACGCATCACAAGGGCTTGTCCGATAATCGGCTTCACGTCTGCGCTGATGCTTTCCATATCGGTTAAGTCAACCCTGTTGATAACCAGATTGGATGCAAATATTTGTTTGTAGTAGTAAGTCCAATCACATGCCTGATAACCGGTATTTCCTAAATAGTCGAGCGAACCGTAGGGATATCGGAAATACTCGTAACCGGTTTGGTAGGCAGGCATGTCGGGACCCATTACATGATGGGTAAGCATACGTGCCGGATAGCCCCAGTCTTGCGAGCCGTTATCGTAGGCGTTGTAAACTGTGAGATAGGAATAAATACCGCTTGCCAAACTTTCGATGGCTCGTTCGCCGGTTATCTGTTCGTTGCTGACCATGCTTGTAGGGAACTTTTCTTCCAAGCAACCCGTCAGCAGCACAGTAGCACTCAATATGGTTATATAAAAATACTTTTTCATTGTAATAATCATTTAGAATTGAATTTTAATGCCACCCGAAATACTGCGGATTGGTGTATAAGTAGAACCGGAAGTAGAACCATCAATGTTGTATCGTGGGTCAAGTCCGTTTCGCTTTGAGAGAAAGAACACATTGTCGCAACTCACCGACAATCGCAACGAGTTAATGCCTGCTTTTTTTATCAACGATGCGGGCAAAGTATATCCCAGTGTGATGTTCTCCATAGAGAGATAACTGCCGTTGATAAGCCAGCGGTCGGAATCTTGGGCAATGTCACTGTAATACCAGCGGGGAATGTCGGTTTGGGTATTTTCGGGCGTCCACGATTGTAATACATCTACGTGCATGTTGGTACCGCTACCGCTTGTCGTGGGAGAACGCATGAGGCTGGAATACGCGCTGTCGTACACCAATCCGCCTATCTGGTAGGAGAAATTAGCACTTAAGTCGAAATCTTTCCAAGTGAGATTGGTAGAGAAACCGCCATATAAGTCGGGCGTAGGTGTTCCGCACAGGTGATAGTCGGCATTCGACCAATTGGTGGTGGTTTTAAGTTCACCGGTAGTTTTGTCGGTGTAATACCACGTAGATTGTCCGGTTGTAGGGTCGGGACCTGCATATTGACGCAAATACCATGTATAGCGCGGCTGTCCTTCGGCGACAAAGTAGTAGCCGTCCACATATCCGTTATATCCGTCTATCGTGACTGTTTTTCGTTCTTCGTTGAGCAGGGTCACTTTATTTTTATACCAAGTGGTGTTGAGCGAAATGTCCCATTTTAGATCTTTCATCTTCAATACGGTACCCGTCAAAGAGAGTTCCAGACCGTTATTGGTCATGTCGCCCACATTGTCGTAGTAACCGGCGTAACCTCTCGATATAGGGAGACTGAAGTAGGTCAGCATATCGCTGGTTTTACGATAGAAGTATTCGAAGTTACCGGTGAGCCGTCCTTTAAACAACTCGAATTCCACGCCGGCATTGAAGTTGCCGTTTTTCTCCCACGTAATCTCCTTATTTCCTTTTTGATAGAAAGGAAGTGCCACCGTATTGGCATTATTGGCAATGCTGTACATATCGGTGTACAGGTAGTACTGATATTCGTAGCTGGTACCCAAGTTGTCGTTGCCCTGTTCGCCATACGATGCTTTTAGCTTGAGCATATCTACCCACGATGCATCAAACCACGTCTCTTTATTGATGAGCCAAGCACCTCCCAGCGACCAGAAGTTACCCCAGCGATGGTCGGGATGAAAGCGCGACGAGCCATCGCGACGGAACGACATCGAAGCAAAATATTGTTTGTTGTAATCGTACAATGCACGTCCGAAATAGCCTTCGGTGTTGTAATACCATGCGTACGAGTCGGTAGACGATATCAAGATGGCTGCTGACAGTTCGGGCTTTCCCTTATAGTCGAGCGCTCCGGTCTTAACACCGTCTAAATACTCGGTTCGCCAGTCGTAATACTCGTGTCCCACCATCGCCGAAATGTCGTGATGCCCAAAAGTTTTTCCCCAGTTGAGCAGTTGTTGCGTATTTACGCTGAACACACGCGTTTCGGCTTTGTTGATGTAGCCGTCGTACATGGCATTATAGCCATACCATGGATTCAATGCTGCGGTAGAGCGTCGTTGGTCGTTAGCTACGTTGATATTCACGGTGAATTTGAAATCCTTCAGAAAACGAATATCGGCGTATGCCTGTGCCGTAATCGAATTGCCTACGCGACCGCTCACATCCAGTATATCGGTTTGTAAGGCATTGCTGTTGGATATGGGACCGCGTTGAAGTCCGGCGTTATCGCCGTTACCGTAATCGTACATTCTTCCACGGTCGTCGGTATAGAAACTACCGTCGGCATGGCGGATATAAAGCGGATAGATAGGTCCCATAATGGTGGCAAAGCTAAATACGGAGGTCTGGTAGTTATCGTCCACGCCATTGCGCTTGCTGTGCGAATAGTTGGCGTTTACGCCGGTGGTGAGCCAGTCGTTTGCCGTCCACGAGGCATTGATTTTACCGGTGATACGTTCGTACTCAGAACCCGGAACAATACCTTCGTTGTTGAGGTAACCGAACGAGGTATAATAAGTGGCTTTATCGTTTCCGCCATTGATAGAAAGGTTGTATTCCTGACGAACGCCGGTACGGAATGCCTCTTTAAAATAGTCATCGGGTATAATAAGATAGTCACCTATGATTTTCCCTAATGTGGCAGAGGGATTGAGTTTCCCGTCGCTGCCTATCAAGTTTTCACCATCGGGCACCGTAAAAGCCATATATCCCAAGCCGCCGGCACCGGGAACATCGTCCAGTGTGTTGTTGGCGCGTTGATTGG
>JAISHU010000005.1 GCA_031262385.1 Mediterranea sp. (in: CFB group bacteria) | reverse complement strand
CCATTCCCGGCGATGTGGACTACTTCCACTTTACATCCAACAACACCATCTTCGGTACCGAAATCAAGCACGACTTGGATGTAAATGTTCCCACCATCGCCGACATGTCGTCCGACATCTTCTCGCGCCCGGTAGACATATCTAAGTACATCTGCATCTATGGCGGTGCACAAAAGAATTTGGCACCTGCCGGCGTGACGTTCGTTATCGTAAAAGATGATGCACTGGGCAAAGTATCGCACCACATCCCCACTATGCTGGATTACCGCACACACGCCGAAAACGGTTCGATGTTCAATACCCCGCCGGTGGTACCTATCTACTCGGCAATGCTTACCCTTCGCTGGATTAAGGCACAAGGCGGCGTAAAAGAAATGGAACGCCGTGCCATCGAAAAAGCCGACCTGCTGTATGGCGAAATCGACCGCAACAGGCTGTTTGTAGGCACTGCCGCCACCGAAGACCGTTCGCGCATGAACATCTGCTTCGTAATGGCTCCCGAATACAAAGAACTCGAAGCCGACTTCCTGAAGTTCGCATCCGAACGCGGCATGGTAGGACTGAAAGGACACCGTTCGGTAGGCGGATTCCGCGCATCGTGCTACAACGCACTCCCCAAAGAGAGCGTACAAGCTCTCGTGGAATGTATGCAAGAGTTTGAAAAGACACATTAGCACATTATTTATCATGAAAATATTAGTAGCAACAGACAAACCGTTCGCTAAAGTGGCTGTGGACGGTCTTAGAGGTGAAATAGAAGCCGCCGGCTACGAACTGGCGCTGCTGGAGAAATACACATCGAAAACCCAACTGCTGGAAGCCGTAAAAGAGGCTAATGCTATCATTATCCGTAGCGACATCATCGACGCCGAAGTACTGGATGCCGCCAAAGCCCTAAAAATTGTGGTACGTGCCGGAGCCGGCTACGACAACGTGGACTTGGATGCCGCCACCGCACACGGTGTGTGTGTGATGAATACACCCGGACAAAACTCTAACGCTGTGGCGGAACTCGCCTTCGGCATGATGGTTATGGCTGCACGCAATATGTACAATGGCACCTCGGGCACCGAACTGAAAGACAAGAAACTGGGTATTCATGCCTTTGGCAACGTAGGACACAACGTGGCACGCATCGCCAAAGGCTTCGGCATGGACATCTATGCCTACGATGCCTTCTGCCCCAAAGAGGTTATCGAAGCCGCCGGTGTTAAGCCCGTGGCATCGGTCGAAGAACTCTATACCACCTGCGATGTCGTATCTATCCACATCCCCGCTACCTCCGAAACGAAAAACTCTATTAACCGCGATTTGGTAGGCAGAATGCCCAAAGGAGGCGTATTGGTAAATACCGCCCGCAAAGAGGTAATAAACGAAGCCGAACTTATTACACTAATGGAAGAACGTGGCGACCTTAAGTATATGACCGACATCATGCCTTCCGCCCACGAAACCTTTGCCGCCAAGTTCCCGGGACGTTACTTCTCTACCCCCAAGAAAATGGGTGCACAGACGGCGGAAGCCAACATCAACGCCGGCATCGCCGCCGCCCGGCAAATAGTGGGCTTCTTAAAAGACGGCATCAACAAGTATCAAGTAAATAAATAGTATGGCTACAATAAAACCTTTTAAAGGTATCCGCCCGCCACAAAACTTGGTGGAGCAGGTTGCATCGCGCCCTTACGATGTGCTGAACTCCGAAGAAGCACGCGCCGAAGCAGCCGGTAACGAAAAATCACTTTACCATATCATAAAACCGGAGATTGATTTCCCCGTAGGTACCGACGAGCACGATGAACGCGTGTATGCAAAAGCCGCCGAAAACTTCCAAAAGTTTCAAGATAACGGCTGGCTACTGCAAGACGCTACCGAAAACTATTATATCTACGCCCAAACCATGAACGGTAAAACACAATACGGACTGGTGGTGGGAGCCTATGTACCCGATTATATGAACGGCATCATCAAAAAACACGAGCTTACCCGTCGTGACAAGGAGGAAGATCGCATGAAACATGTACGTGTGAACAATGCCAACATCGAACCTGTATTCTTTGCCTATCCCGACAATGCGGTACTCGACGCCTTGGTAGCCCGTTATGCCTCCGGAACGCCGGTGTACGATTTTATCGCACCGGGTGACGGCTTTGGACACACGTTTTGGATTATAGACAAACCCGAAGATATTGCCGTAGTAACGGCTGAATTTGCCAAAATGCCCGCACTCTATATTGCCGACGGACATCACCGCAGTGCGGCTGCGGCATTGGTGGGTGCCGAAAAGGCACGGCAAAACCCACATCATACGGGTAACGAGGAATATAACTATTTTATGGCGGTTTGTTTTCCTGCCAACCAACTTACCATTATCGACTACAACCGTGTGGTGAAAGACCTTAACGGACTTACTCCCCAAGAGTTTTTGACTGCGATAGAAAAAAACTTCATCGTGGAAGAGAAAGGCGAGAACGTCTATCACCCGACACGCCTGCACAACTTTGCCCTTTACCTCGACGGCCGGTGGTACAGCCTAACGGCAAAACCCGGAACTTACAATGACAACGACCCCATCGGCGTGCTCGATGTAACTATCTCGTCCGGTTTGATACTGGACGAGATTCTGGGCATAAAAGACTTGCGCTCGGATAAACGCATTGACTTTGTGGGCGGCATCCGCGGCTTGGGCGAATTAAAGAAGCGCGTAGACAGTGGCGAAATGAAGGTAGCACTGGCACTCTATCCCGTCAGCATGAAACAACTGATGGACATTGCCGACACCGATAACATCATGCCCCCCAAAACCACTTGGTTCGAACCTAAGTTGCGTTCGGGACTGGTAATACACAAACTAGCATAACAATTCTTTTTCAGAACTGTTGAAAGGGAAGGAGAATGGCTTTTAAGTCATTCTCCTTTTTTTGTTGTACTTTTGCGGTCTAACTATAAACGTACAAGGGTATGAAATTTGGCTTTGTAAAGGTTGCAGCCGCCATTCCGCAGGTAAAGGTTGCCGATTGCAAGTACAATGTAGCCGCCGTGGAGCGGAACTTATTGCTTGCCGGACAAGCCGGTGTGCAAATTGTAGTGTTTCCCGAACTGTGTATCACCGGCTATACGTGCGGTGACCTCTTTGCACAACAATTGTTGCTCGACGAGGCGGAACAGGCACTGATGATGTTGCTCCACAACACACGTGGATGCGACACAATAGCCATTGTAGGCATGCCACTTGCTATCGGCGGAGGACGGTTGCTCAATACCGCCGTGGTCATCCAGCGCGGCAAGGTGCTGGGGGTAGTTCCCAAAACCTATCTGCCTAATTACAAAGAGTTTTACGAACAACGTTGGTTCACATCGACATCCCATGTAAGCGAAGGGTCGGTGCACCTGTGCGGACAAACCGCACCGTTGGGCAACCTACTGTTTGATGCCGGCAACGTCACGTTCGGCATCGAGATATGCGAGGATGTGTGGGCACCCGTTCCTCCCTCGTCTATGCTCGCCATGCAGGGAGCCGATATTATCTTCAACCTCTCTGCCGATAACGAAGGCATCGGCAAACACGCTTACCTCTGTTCGCTTCTCAGTCAGCAGTCGGCACGTAACATCGCCGGCTATGTATTCAGCTCGTGCGGCTTCGGCGAATCGACCACCGACGTGGTGTTTGCAGGCAACGGACTCATTTACGAGAACGGCACCCTGCTGGCACGCAGCAACCGCTTCTCGTTAGACGAACAGTTGGTGGTGAGCGAAATCGACGTGGAACGGTTGCGTACCGAACGCCGCATCAACACCACTTTTGCCGCCTGTGCCGCCGAAGTGTTCGACCGTCCGGCAACGCACATCACCGTATCGCGCACCAACGAAACTCCCTGCGAACTGACCCGCACGTTCGATGCACATCCTTTTGTGCCGCAAGGTGCTACGCTCGACGAACGCTGCGAAGAAATATTCTCCATACAAATAGCCGGATTGGCTCAACGCCTCGCACACACACACGCCCGTAGTGCGGTAATAGGCATATCGGGCGGATTGGACTCCACGCTTGCCTTGCTGGTTTGTGTGAAAACATTCGATAAGTTGGGATGGAACCGCAGCGGCATCATCGGCATTACCATGCCCGGTTTCGGCACCACCGACCGCACCTACACCAATGCACTTAACTTGATGAGGCAACTGGGCATCACCCTGCGCGAGATAAGCATCAAAGAGGCTTGTGTGCAGCATTTTAAAGATATTCAACACGATGCTGATGTGCACGATGTAGTGTACGAAAATGCTCAGGCACGCGAACGCACCCAGATATTAATGGACGTAGCCAACCAAACCGGCGGATTGGTCATCGGTACGGGCGACCTCTCGGAGTTGGCTTTGGGGTGGGCTACTTACAACGGCGACCACATGTCGATGTACGGCGTCAACGTAAGCATCCCCAAGACGTTGGTAAAGCACTTGGTAAAGTGGGTGGCATTGCATCATGCCGACAGCGAATCGTGCGCTACTCTACTCGATATCGTCGACACGCCTATCAGTCCCGAACTGATACCCGCCGACGACGCAGGCAACATCACACAGCGCACCGAAGACCTTGTTGGACCGTACGAATTGCACGACTTTTTCCTCTACTATTTCTTACGCTACGGCTTCCGCCCCGACAAGATTCTCTTTCTTGCCGTGCGTACCTTTGCCGATGCATACGACGCGGAAACTATCAAGAAGTGGCTACGTACCTTCTTCCGCCGCTTCTTCAGTCAACAGTTCAAGCGTTCGTGCCTGCCCGACGGTCCTAAGGTGGGAAGCGTATCTATCAGTCCGCGCGGCGACTGGCGCATGCCCAGTGATGCCTCGGTAAGTGCTTGGCTGGAGAATTTGGAAACTTAAAAACTCAAACTCATTCGTTGCGCCACCCGCACTTCGGACATACCCCTTTGCCCGTCAACTTCCGACCGCAGTGCCCGCAGCGGTAACGGTTGGCTTGAAGGATGCGTCGTAATCTCACGAAGAACAATCCGAAGAGAAGTAGCAGGAAAAGATAACCTACGTAGATGTAGGTAGTCCAGATGAAGAAGAAGTAGCAAAAGATGCAAGCCGAGAGCAATCCCAATAGGTAGAGCAATGCCGAAAGCGGAGGTAACAGTCGGAAGACATCGTCGAGTGCAGCCAGCAACACAACCGCCAACAACCAAATGTTGACAAGGAAGAGCGACAACAAAAGCGGCACCTTAAACGGTGACAAAGTGGGGTTGAAGTAAAAGTGTTCCCACGTCTCGGGAACAAACATTTGCAGCGTAGCATAGATGGTAGCACTTACCCCCATGAGCACACAAAGCAATCCGGGATAAAATGTATCTATATCGTTGATAAAGACTACATTGAACTGCTTATGCCGAAACCGTCTCCAGAGTCTGATGCCCACAAAGAGCGCAAAGATACCCACGAAGAACGGGGCATAGGTGTGACTAAACAGATAGATAAATTGTGATATGCCATTGGCGGGCATAAACGATTTCACTACTTCGCTCTCTTTTATCCAACCTTGAATGACTTGCGTATGTGCCAACTTCACCCAAGTCTCCGTACTGTCCACAGGATGCGTATCAAACTGGGCTACCACCACGCGGTCGCCTTTGTAAAGCATGTAACGGCAATCTTTCACCGGCAGGCAGGCAATCTCTAAAGAGTCGACCTGTAGTTGCAAGTTGGTGCCAAGCGTGTAGTGGTAGGTATAAAGATAAGAGAGTGAGTCGCGTGTGGCGGCGTTCATCTCGGTTACCTCTATGTTCGGCGGCGAATAATGGCAAGAGAGCAGGCAGAATGCGATAAGCAGGCAGACCGGATATTTCATGTCTTGTAAACTTTCATCACACAATTTTTACAATCAAACTCCAAACGGAAGCGTTTGCCGTCCGAGCTTACCAGATAGTAAGGTTCGTGCCTGACATCATGACCGCGTTGATGCTTGGGACACATACCCATGGTGAAGCGGATGCAATGTTTGCAGTACATCAGAACTGCCTCGCGCACGGGCTGTTGCTCGTAGGAGGGGTTGACGGTATCTACACCGTGCATGCGATAGAAAGAGACTGCTTGGCGGTTGGCTACATTGCCCAGATAAGTCAGTTCGCAGTTGCCTTTGCCGGACAGAGGAAACGCATGGGCGGTAGGCTGCACGAAGGCGATTTCTTGCTTACGGTTTACCCGCCGCAACAGCAGCAACCGGTCGATGAGTTGTCGGCGCCAGTCGGCTATCACCGAAGCCGGGATGAAGCGGTTGCCCTGCAATTCAAATGAGAGCGAGATGAGTTCGAACGGCGTGTTACCCAGTTTGCCCAACTGCATCCGCAGGTGGTCTGCTTGCGGAGTGCGGGCTTCTTCTTTGGGATAGATAAAGGCTTGGGTGATGCGGTTACGATCTTCGTCGACAGCCGTCAGCGTATAGCACCAAGGAGTCTCGGCAAGGGTAAACGATACCGCTATCTTGCGGGTGGACGACGGACGGGCAAGCAATTGTTCAAACTCGTGGTCGTAGTTGCGGTAGAGCATGCCATGCCGGTTGAGTGTCATGGGTTCGTTGAGATAGAGTTTGCGCCCTTCCACACGATTGATGCGAAAGCCGGTGAGGTTGCCTTTGCGGTCGACAAAGCAAGCTCCGTCGCCATTGTGGAAAGCTTTTCCCGTGTCGGGCGACAGCACCACGCACTCTTTGTCTACACGTTTGATGCACCCCATAGCTTCGCCGACGGATTTAGGAGAGTCGGGCGAACCGATATCTGCCTGCCGTCCGTTCAGGAAGTAGCCGGTAAAGCCGCGGTTAAAACTCTTGTCCGCCTGCGGGTTAAAGGTGTAGGTGCACCGTCCCGAAGAGGCACGGGTGTATTCCGGACGACGCTCAAAGAGTGCATCCAGTTTGCGACGATAGGTTGCCGTAATGTTCTTTACATACGATACCTCTTTGAGACGTCCCTCTATTTTGAGCGAGGTAACCCCGGCATCGAGCAGCTCTTCCAGCCGGTCGCTAAGATTGAGGTCTTTGAGCGAAAGCAGGTGTTTGTTTTCTATCATCACTTCGCCGTTGGTATCGGTCAGTGTAAAAGGCAGCCGACAAAACTGTGCGCATTCGCCGCGGTTGGCACTGCGTCCGAAGCAAGCCTGACTGATGTAACACTGTCCGCTGTAGCTCACGCAGAGTGCCCCGTGCACAAACACTTCCAAGGCTGTAGAGGGCGAAGCTTGGTGAATGGCACGAATCTCATCGAGCGACAGTTCGCGTGCCAACACCACCTGTCGGAATCCGGCATCGGCAAGAAAGCGTACCTTCTCCACTGTGCGATTGTCCATTTGTGTGCTGGCATGCAACGGCAGAGGCGGCAGTCGCAATCCGGTAATCCCCATGTCTTGTATGATGAGCGCGTCTATGCCGACGTGGTAGAGTTGCCAAATCAACGCTTCGGTCTCGGCAAGCTCGTGGTCGTACAAAATGGTGTTGAGTGCCACATATACGCGGGCGTTATAGAGGTGAGCATGTGCCACCAAAGCAGCAATATCACTCAAGGTATTGCCTGCCGCTGCCCGTGCACTGAATTTGGGTGCACCGATATATACGGCATCCGCTCCGTGGTTTATGGCTTCTATGCCACACGTCAGGTTCTTTGCCGGCGACAGCAGCTCTATTTTGCGTGGAGTCGTCATGAGGATGCAGGTCTATCGGATGTCGTTGATATTAAAGGGAGTTTCTTGATATACAAAGTAGTTCAACCAATTAGAAAAGAATAGGTTGGCATGTGCACGCCAGCGCACCTGCACACCTTTGGCAGGGTCATCGTTAACGTAATAGTTGCGTGGAACCTCTATGAGGAGTCCTTTCTTGAGGTCGCGTCGGTATTCGCCGTCGAGTGTCAGCGGTGAATACTCCGAATGGCCGGTAACGAAAAACTCACGTCCGCCTCGCGCCATTACCAGATGAACGCCCGCCTCGCGCGACTCGGAGAGCAACGTCAACTGCGGCACACGCAAGATATCTTCGCGGCGAATCTCGGTGTGGCGGCTGTGAGGCACAAAGAACACATCGTCGAAACCACGGAAGATAAAGTGTTGCGGGTGTAGTGCATGATGCTCGAAGATGCCGAACATCTTTTTATCCAACGCATATTTGGGGATGCCGTAGTGATGATACAAGCCCGCCTGTGCCGCCCAGCATATATATAAGGTGGAGGTGACGTGCGTCTGTGCCCAGTCGAAGATGTCGGTAAGTTCGTTCCAGTAGGTTACCTCCTCGAAAGGCATCTGCTCCACGGGGGCTCCGGTAACAATCATGCCGTCGAACTTCTCATCCCTCATCTTCTCGAAATCGGTATAGAAAGCCTTCATGTGCTCCACAGGTGTATGCTTGGGCGTGTGGCTTTTTATTTTCATAAACAAGATTTCTACTTGCAGCGGGGTATTGGAAAGCAGGCGAATCAGGTCGGTCTCGGTGGTGATTTTTAAAGGCATCAAGTTGAGGACAACAATGCGCAGGGGGCGGATGTCCTGCCCCGTAGCGCGCGTGTTATCTATTACAAAGATGTTTTCTTCTTTCAGCAACTCAATCGCCGGTAATTTATCGGGTAAATTTAGTGGCATAGTCGGATATTTATTATAATTACCCGCAAAGGTACGGCTTTTTAACGTGGCAGGTTACAAAGTAACACCGGTTTTAAAGATAGCAATCTCTTTATACCCCTTTTCCTCGTTGTTTACCGGCTCACCGCTTGCCACCCGGAGGATGTAGTCGGTAAAGCGGCGGCAGACCTCTTCCATGGGTTCGCCTTCTACGATGACGCCCGCGTTGAAATCTATCCAACCCGGTTTGCGTGCTGCCAATGACGAATTGGTCGATACTTTCAGAGTAGGTACATAGGTGCCGAAAGGGGTGCCGCGTCCGGTGGTAAACAACACCAAATGGCAGCCGCACGATGCAAGTGCCGTGGCAGCTACCAAGTCGTTGCCCGGCGCCGAAAGCAAGTTAAGCCCCCGCACTTGCAGACGTTCGCCATAGGGCAACACGCCTTCGACGTAGCTTTTACCGCACTTTTGCGTGCAGCCCAGTGCCTTGTCTTCGAGAGTGGAGATGCCTCCGGCTTTGTTGCCCGGCGAAGGGTTTTCGCCTACCGGCTCACCGTGCGACAGGAAATATTCCTTGAAGTCGTTTATCAGGGCGACGGTTTGGTCGAACAACTGCTTGTTGCGGCAGCGGTTCATCAGAATAGTTTCGGCGCCAAACATTTCGGGTACTTCGGTGAGCACGGTGGTACCTCCTTGTGCCACCAGAAAGTCGGAGAACATGCCCAGCAACGGATTGGCGGTGATACCCGAAAAGCCATCGGAACCTCCGCACTTCAGTCCCACGCGCAGTTCGCTCATCGGCACTTCGGTACGCCGGTCTTGGCTGACTACATCGTAGAGTTCGCGCAGTAGACGCATACCTTCTTCAAACTCGTCGTCTACCTGTTGTGCCACCATAAATCGGACACGCTCGGGGTCGTAGTCACCTAAATATTCGCGAAACAGATCGGGCTGGTTGTTTTCGCAACCCAGTCCCACTACCAGCACACCGCCTGCATTGGGGTGCAGCACCATGTCGCGCAGTATCTTCCGGGTATTCTCGTGGTCGTCGCCCAACTGCGAACAACCGTAGTTGTGCGTGTAGGCAACGATGTCGTCTATCTCTTTACCGCCGGTTTCGCGCCGCAAAGCTTCGGCAAGCCGACCAATGATTCCGTTTACGCAACCCACCGTGGGGATTATCCAAATTTCGTTGCGGATGCCCACCTCACCGTTCTTGCGGAGGTAGCCTTGAAAGGTGAGGTTACGGCGGGGAATGTCCAAGTTCACCGTCACGGGACGGTAGCTGTATTCCAGCACACCCGCCAAGTTGGTGTGGAGGTTCTTCTCGTAAACCCAACTTCCTTGCGGCAATGCCACCAGCGTATACCCTATGGGATAACCGTATTTTATGACATTGTCGCCTTCGGCTAAGTCGGTCAGTGTAAACTTATGTCCTGCGGGGACATATTCTTGCATGGTAATGGTTCTGCCGTCAAGGGTCACCTGTTTGCCTTTCGGAAGGTCGAGGATGGCTACCGCCACGTTGTCGGCAGGGTTAATACGAAGATAATGAGTTGTTTTCATGAGTTTGAGTTTGAGTTTATGAGTTTTTAAGTTTTCGAGATCAGTATAAAAACTCCAAAACTAAAACTTATAGAAGTCGATATTTTCTTTGCTAAGCAAGTCAATCGGCATGAAGTTTTCGCGCGGTACCTCTTTCTTGAATATGAGGTGGTCGCACAGAGCTTTGATGCCATCGAACCCTTGCAATTCGGGTTGCTGTGCGATGAGAAAATCAATGCTTCCTCGCTTGAGGCACTCCACGTTGCGTCCCAGCAGGTCGTAGCCCATCATGCGGAAGTCGGTAATACCACGCTCCAGCAGGTATTCGCCGACGGTGTAGGCTTTGGAGTTGAACGTGATACCCACCTTCACCGCAGGATGCGTGGCAAAGAAGTCGTCGAGACACCGGAAGTCATCGTCTTTAGAGCCTACGGGCAGGTCGCACTCCCATATCAAGCGGTCGGAATGGTGGTGCCGCATGTATTCGCGAAAACCTATCTCACGGCGCTCTTGCTGGTTAGACCCCACGATGCCTTGGTTGATGCGGCGGAATATCACCAATTGATAGCTGTCGCCGGCAAGCAGTGTAAGCATGTGGGCAGCGAAGAAACCGCTTTGGTGGGAGTTTTGCCCGAAAAACGAAAGCGCCGGTTGTTCGCGGATGTTCGAGTCTATATATATATAAGGTGTACCCATATCGTTCAAGCGGTCGGTAAAGCGGCGGGTGTACTGCGGAGCCGTAGGAGCAAAAAGGATACCGTCGGGACGGCGGTCGGCAACGGCAGTAGAGGCTGTAGCGAAAGAACGATAGTCGTAGGGGTCGTAGTAAGTAATCTCTATGGAGATATGGAAATCCGAGTAGGCTGCGAGCGCCTGACGGATGCCCGTTTCTACGTCCGTCCAATATTCGCCCTCTTCGTGCTGCGGCAGCAGGCAGGCAAAGGTGTATTTCTTGTTGGAAGCCAATGCACTGGCATACATGTTGGGTTGATAATTCATCTGTTTGAGTATCTCTTCTACCCGCTTGCGGCTGGCTTCGGAAACACCACTGCGCCCGTGTATCACACGGTCTACCGTGCCCACCGACACGTCGGCTAAGCGGGCAATGTCTTTGATGCGTATTCTTTCAGGAAGTTTCATATTGTTGTTGCTGGTTTCTATAGTAGATAAGTGCATAACTGTATATGCAAACAAAAAGTAGGTACAAATGTAATGCATTATTTGTTATCACAAAAATTATTGTACCTTTGTGCCCGCACACGAAAAGTGTAACCCACTGAAAAGTAACTTATTAGAAAAACAGTTTCTAAATATCATAACAAGATAAATAAAAATTATGGGAAAGAAAGTTGTTACATTAGGAGAGATTATGCTAAGACTCTCTACACCGGGCAATACCCGTTTTGTACAATCGGACAGTTTTGACGTGGTATATGGCGGGGGAGAAGCCAATGTAGCCGTAAGCTGCGCCAACTACGGGCACGAAGCCTATTTTGTTACCAAATTGCCGAAGCACGAAATCGGACAGTCTGCCGTCAATGCCCTGCGCAAGTATGGCGTACACACCGATTACATTGCCCGCGGAGGCGACCGTGTAGGTATCTA
>JAISHU010000131.1 GCA_031262385.1 Mediterranea sp. (in: CFB group bacteria) | reverse complement strand
TAGAATCTGTGAGATAAATTAGAGTTTACGCGTGTGATTATGATGTGCCACTCGCAGCCCGAGTGATTGGCAGTAGTAACTGTGTATAGGGAGGTAGTAGTAACTCAAACTCCTCCCCTCTAAAGAAGGGGAGGAGTTTGAGTTACTACCGCCTTCCTATACACAGTTACTACCGCCTTCCTATACACAGTTACTACCGCCTCCCTATACACAGTTACTACTGCCAATCACTTGGGCTGCGCGCGGCTCTACCCCTATACTCTATTTACCGCAATGTTTCTCTCTCCTCTAAACTCTAATTTACCGCAATGTCGCTCTTTCCTAAATATAGTTTATCTATCAGCGCGCAGCCTCATTAGCACATTATTAACACGGTGTCTCGTACACCTTGCAGCACTTGCCGGCGGCAAGATACACCACATAGGTACGCATTTGATAATTGGGGAAGCGGGCGTTGATATCCTTAGCATAACCCTTCACTTGCGCGATGTCTTCTTCGCGTGCCGCAGTAAGAGCTTCTACTACGGTGGCATCTTTTGCTTTGAAGTATTTAAACTCCACCACACGGCAGTCGTTGTGGAACGAAGTTCCGGGAACTCCCGTCAGCACCAAGTCGGCACGTCCCGAAGGTAGGTTCAGCTCTACGGCAAAGGTGTAACAGTTGCTGAGGTAACGCGACAGCAATTCGAAGAACGAACAGCGGATGAAATTCTCGTTTATCTTGTCGAATACCTGTGCAGGGAATTGTCCCAAGTACTCTTGGAAGTAATTCTCTACCAACGGTTCGAAGATGCGGTTGTCAACGAACTGCTCGTAAGCAGGAACAAAGCGCGATGCACTACCGCTGATTTTATTCATCTCGTTGTAGTAGTTCATGTAGATGCTGCGCATGGTGAGATTGGGCAGACGCATCTTAAACGAATTTTTGAGTGTAGTCATTCCCAAATAGTACAGACTGATTGGGTAAAACTCCTTTTCGAAGAACTTCTGTTTGTTGAACTTGCTCCGCATTTCGGTGGTGGAGTAGATAAGTTCGTCGTCTATTACTAACTTATCCAGCATCTCTTTGGCATTCTCCAGTGTGAGGGTAAGGCGACGAATCCAGCCGATGTCGGTACGAAGATTCTCGTCAATCAATTCTTCGGGGATACCACCGTGTCGGACGGCAAACTTTTGAAAGAAGTAAGTCAGTATGGTAGAGTTGAACAACGGGCGTGCGCCCGGCAAGAAGCGGTAACCGTCGTAGTTGTTTACGATGAGTGCCCATAGTTCGTCGAACGTACTGTTTTCTTGGTCGTACTTGTCTATTACATATTGAAGATAGGTTGAAGCTTCTTCGTGGTTGAAACCGAGCATCTCTACGAAATCGGGTTCCAACGTCAATATCTCGGCAATGTTATAACCGCTGGTGAGGTCGTCCATGGTGACGGGCAGTACACCGGTACAGAAACAGGTACGAATGGCACCTTCGCCGATACCGCCTTTAATAACTTTAAAGAAGGTGCGCAAGAAACTGTCTCCGGTAGTAAGTCGTTCGTAAAGCGGATCTTGGTAGGTGGTAAGCAGTTGGTTGGTGAAGTTATCGTACTCGTCAATCAGGATGTAAAGAGGAGGTAATTTTGCATCTTTCACCTTGGTTACTATTTCACTTAACATTTTAGCGGCACTACGATTGTCACTAAATTTATAATCTTTAAAATAGCGAGCGTAACGATAGGGTTCGTATGCAAAACTTCGAATCACCGGACATATCAAATCATTGAAGTTTTCTTCCAGCCCTTCTATCTCTTTAGTCATCACTAATTGCGAGAAGTCAAGCCGCAACACCATATATTTATTGTGTTCGGACGTAGGGTTATTGCCTATGTAGGTACCGCCGAACAGGGTTTCAAAGCGGTCGGCGGCGTTGATGTCGTAATAATAATTAAGTACAGAGACCAAGAGACTCTTTCCAAAGCGGCGCGGGCGCAAGAATACAGGTGCCGAATATCGCTCTAATTTAGGGATAAACTGCGTTTTGTCCACGTAGTAATAACCGCGTTCGCGTAGTCGTGCGAAGTCGGCTATGGCATACGGAATGGTGATTTGAGCTTGCATACAGACTGTTATTTAGATGATTATGTGCGCAAATATACGATTATTTTGCAAGAGAGGTAAATGAGAGTTGTCAAAGTGTCAAAACGTCAAACGAACCCTCGAAAAACGCCCCTATTTCGGAGTGAGGTATGGCTTGGTGACTTTCGTGGGCAGTATATCGCATTGGGTTCCTTTTAAATAAAGTTAATCCTACGAATATTCTTTAATATTCTTGCTTTGCATTCAAAGTAAACATGATACTTTTGTAATATCAAATTAATATCACCTAAAAACATCGTACTTATGGAAACAAAAGAATTTACTTTTAGCGGATTTAAAATGAATGGCTTCTTGATGATGTTCCTTCATCTGGTAGTGCTGACGGCTATTATTGTGTACGGATTTACACAATCTCTCCCTTACATCATTGCATCGGGCGTGCTGTGTGTAGCATGGTTTTTTATACTTCCCGGCTATCTGCAACTGGAACCCAACGAAGCCAAGGTAATGGTGTTCTTCGGTAAATACCGGGGTACCTTCCGGGAAACCGGACTCTTTTGGGTAAACCCCTTTCTTACCCAAAAGAAACTCTCGCTGCGTGCCCGTAACCTTGACGTCGACCCCATAAAGGTGAACGACAAAATAGGTAACCCCATACTCATAGGCTTGGTACTGGTGTGGAAACTTAAAGATACCTACAAGGCAATGTTCGAAATTGATGCGCAGACCATGGCAAGCTCGGGCGGAACCAGCATCAAAAGCAACGAAGTACAAATAGGCAACGCCGTGGCAAACCGCATGAATGCCTTTGAAAACTTTGTGAAGATACAAAGCGATGCGGCACTGCGACAAGTGGCGGGCGAATATGCCTACGACAACAACGAAGGCGAACAAACCAATCTTACCTTACGCTCGGGCGGCGAAGAGATAAACGAACAATTGGAACAGAAACTCAACGAACGTCTCTCTATGGCGGGTATGGAAGTGGTAGAAGCACGCATCAACTACCTTGCCTATGCGCCCGAAATCGCTGCCGTGATGCTGCGCCGTCAACAGGCATCGGCAATTATCTCGGCACGCGAAAAAATTGTGGAAGGTGCCGTGTCGATGGTGAAAATGGCTCTAAAGCAACTGTCGGAAGAAGAGATAGTGGAGTTGGACGAAGAGAAAAAAGCTGCCATGGCAAGCAACTTGCTGGTGGTACTCTGTGCCGACGAAGCCGCTCAGCCGGTTGTTAATACGGGAACATTGTATCATTAATTACACAATGGCAAAGAAAGAAACTTCAACCAAAAGTTTTGTGCTGCGCGTAGATGCCGAAACCATGGACGCCCTTGAACGGTGGGCGGACGATGAGTTTCGTAGCATCAACGGGCAGTTGCAATGGATTATTGCCGAAGCGCTGAAAAAGGCGGGACGGACGAAAAAAGAACGACACTCCAACCCCAAACAACAATGAAAACCGTTAAAACCAATGTGGCACGCCTGCTCGACAAGGCAGGTATTGCTTACGAACTGATTGCCTACGAAGTGGACGAAAACGACTTGAGTGCCGTGCATGTGGCGGCGAATCTGGGAGAGAATATCGAACAGGTGTTTAAAACACTGGTGCTGCACGGCGACCGCAACGGCCACTTCGTGTGTGTGGTCCCCGGCGAACACGAGGTGGATTTGAAGTTAGCCGCACGCGTGTCGGGCAACAAGAAGTGCGACCTCATACCCATGAAAGAGCTGCTTCCGCTCACCGGTTACATACGCGGCGGATGCAGTCCCGTCGGTATGAAGAAACCGTTTCCCACATACATTCACCGGTCGTGCATGGATTATCCGTACATCTATATCAGCGCGGGACAACGCGGATTGCAGCTTCGCATACATCCGCAAGAGCTGATAACTTATTGTAAGGCAGAAGTGTGCGAGTTGTTTTGAGCCTTCGTAAACATACCAATGTTTAAAAAAAACTAATAATTATCTATTTAACCTATGACTTATAGCAACTTGCATTGGTAAAAGTTCTACTTTTGCCGACGTTTTCAAGGATAAGCGTATGATTTCGCAAGTGAAATATTGGCTATTGCTATTGTTTGCCGCACTACTATATGAGGGTCTGGTAGCAACCAATATGCCCTGCACTTTTCCCGAAAGCGACACCACGTGTTGCTTTATCTCTCAAGAAACTTCCAACGAACAAGCTGTAAGCGACCTCTACCAACATGTATCTTCGCTGTCGATGTATGTGGACAATGTCAACCTCACCGGTAAAAAGATGGCATCGTTGCTATCTGCTTGTCGTACAATGATTTTTCCGCCCCACCAACCAAACAAAAAGGCTTCTCTGCCCGTTACACAGGAGTTGAACGTGCACGACGAAGCCTATTTTGTGTTTGGTCTGCGGAAGATTGTGGTTTAACGTCTATGTCTACTACGCCCTTCCCAAGGGCGTAATCTGTTCACGGCAGGCTCCAAACCTCCGCTTACCGGCGCATATCGGCGTCGTTACCATATATGATCATTAATATATAACGATATGAATTTCACCTTACTGGTTACCGTCTTACTGACGGCTATCGCATTTGTAGGTATTGTGATTCTGCTTTCCTACTTCCTTTCACCGCGTTCGTACAACGCGCAGAAAATGGAACCCTATGAAAGTGGCGTACCTACACGCGGCAAGTCGTGGATGCAGTTCCGCGTGGGTTACTACCTGTTTGCCATTCTCTTCCTGATGTTCGAAGTAGAAACCGTGTTTCTCTTCCCTTGGGCTGTCAACGTACAGGAAATGGGCACAGCCGGATTGACGGGTGTGGCGTTTTTCCTCTTCATACTTATTTTAGGACTTGCCTATGCTTGGCGGAAAGGAGCATTAGAATGGAAAGATTAAAGCATCCCAAGATAAAGTCGATTCCGTACGATGAGTTTACGGACAACGAGACACTGGAGAAATTGGTGAGCGAACTGAATGCCGGCGGTACCAACGTGGTGCTGGGTGTACTGGACGACATCATCAACTGGGGGCGCAGCAATTCGCTTTGGCCGCTGACCTTTGCCACCAGTTGTTGCGGCATCGAGTTTATGGCACTGGGTGCGGCACGTTACGACATGGCACGCTTCGGCTTCGAAGTGGCACGAAGCAGTCCCCGACAAGCCGACGTAGTGATGGTGTGCGGCACCATAACCAATAAAATGGCTCCCGTGCTCCGTCGTCTGTACGACCAGATGCCCGACCCCAAATATGTGGTTGCCGTAGGCGGATGCGCCATTTCGGGCGGTCCGTTCAAGAAATCCTATCATGTGCTGAACGGTGTCGACAAGATTATGCCGGTAGACGTCTACATGCCCGGCTGTCCGCCCCGCCCCGAAGCCTTCTTCTACGGCATGATGCAACTGCAACGCAAGGTGAAGATTGAAAAGTTCTTCGGCGGTGTCAACCGCAAAGAGAAGAAGCCCGAAGTTTTATAAAAGCCTATTCATTATATATGGAATTATCAATAACAACCGTCGCCCCGGACGACTTGCACCAAGAGATGCTCCGCCTGCGCAACGAGCGCGGCATGGATTTTCTGGAGTGTCTCACCGGCATGGATTGGGGAGACGAAGGACTGGGGGTGGTTTACCGTTTAGAAAACACCGCCACACACGAGCAGGTAACCGTGCGCACCGTGACTGCCAACCGCGAGCAACCCGAGCTGCCAACCGTGACCGACATCTGGAAGGCTGCCGACTTTAACGAACGCGAGGTGTACGACTTCTTCGGCATCGTCTTTATCGGTCATCCCGACATGCGGCGCCTCTACCTGCGTAGCGACTGGGTGGGCTATCCGCTACGTAAGGACGACCGACCCGAAGAGGAAAACCCACTGCGCATGGATAACGAACCGACCGTCGATACCACCGTGGAATTGGAACTCGACGAGGACGGCAAACTCAAAAACAAAGAGCTGGTGGTGTTCGGCGACGAAGAATACGTCATCAACATTGGTCCGCAACACCCGTCGACGCACGGCGTGATGCGCTTCCGCGTGTCGCTCGAAGGCGAAATCATAAAGAAGGTGGATAGCGTGTGCGGGTACATTCACCGCGGCATCGAAAAGATGTGCGAAAGCCTCACCTATCCGCAGACATTGGCGCTGACCGACCGATTAGACTATCTTGGCGCCCACCAGAACCGCCACGCCCTGTGTGCCTGCATCGAACAGGCAATGGGTATCGAAGTGAGCGAGCGCGTGCAATACATCCGCACCCTTATGGACGAACTGCAACGCATCGATTCGCACCTGCTGTTCTATTCGTGCCTTGCCATGGATATGGGCGGACTGACTCCCTTCTTCTACGGTTTTCGCGACCGCGAAAAGATACTCGACATCTTCGAAGAGACTTGCGGCGGACGCCTTATCATGAACTACAACACCATTGGCGGCGTGATGTACGACCTTGCCCCCAATTTCCAACGCGACGTAAAGGCATTCATCACTTATCTGCGCGGTGTTATTCACGAGTATCACGACATCTTCACCGGCAATATCATTGTGCAACAACGTCTCAAAGGGGTGGGGGTGCTTAGTCGCGAAGATGCAATATCGTACGGCACCACCGGAGGAACGGGGCGTGCCAGCGGCTGGGCGTGCGACGTACGCAAACATCATCCGTATGCACTATATAATAAGGTGGACTTTCGCGAGATTGTCTACACCGAGGGCGACTCGTTTGCACGCTACATGGTGCGCATGGATGAAATCATGGAGAGCCTGAAGATTATCGAGCAACTCATAGACAACATCCCCGAAGGTGCCTATCAGGAAAAGATGAAACCGGTTATCCGCGTACCCGAAGGGCAGTACTACACTGCCGTAGAAGGTAGCCGCGGTGAGTTTGGCGTCTTCTTGGAAAGCCACGGCGACAAGTCGCCCTATCGTGTGCACTTCCGTTCCACGGGGTTGCCGCTTGTGAATGCCGTCGACACCATTACGCGCGGCATGAAGATAGCCGACCTTATCGCCATTGGCGGAACACTCGACTTTGTAGTACCCGATATAGACAGATAATAATGTGCTAATATGCCAATAAAGCGCATTTTCGCATTAGCACATGGATAAATTATAAAATATGTTTGACTTTAGTATAATAACCCGTTGGATACACCAGATGCTCACTTCGGTGATGCCCGATACGCTGGCGGTACTCCTCGAATGTATTGTGATAGGCGTGTGCATCATTCTGCTGTATGCTGCGCTTGCCATTGTATTAATATATATGGAGCGCAAGATTTGCGGCTTCTTCCAGTGTAGGCTCGGTCCGATGCGTGTAGGCAAGTGGGGGAGTATACAGGTGGTGTGCGACGTCATCAAGATGCTCACCAAAGAGATTTTCACCCCTAAGAGTGCCGACCGTTTTCTCTACGGACTGGCACCCTACATGGTGCTTATTGCATCGTTTCTCACCTTCGCTTGCCTGCCGTTCAATCGCGGGGCGGAGATACTCGATTTCAATGTCGGAGTGTTCTTCTTCCTCGCTGCGTCGAGCATTGGTGTGGTAGGCATATTGCTTGCCGGCTGGGGGTCGAACAACAAATACTCACTCATAGGTGCCATGCGAAGCGGTGCACAGATTATCAGTTACGAACTCTCGGCAGGCATGAGCATCCTCACCATGGTGGTGCTTGCCGGCAGCATGCAGTTTAGCGAAATCGTAGGCGGACAAGCCAACGGGTGGTTGATATTCAAGGGACACATTCCCGCCGTTATCGCCTTTATCGTCTATCTCATTGCAGGCAATGCCGAGTGTAACCGCGGTCCGTTCGACCTGCCCGAAGCCGAAAGCGAGTTGACGGCAGGCTATCACACCGAGTACAGCGGCATGCACTTCGGCTTCTTCTACCTCGCCGAGTACCTGAACCTCTTTATTGTGTCGGCAATGGCTGCCACGATCTTCCTTGGAGGCTGGATGCCGCTGCACATAGCCGGACTGGAAGGATTTAACGCGGCAATGGATTACATTCCGGGTTTTGTGTGGTTTTTCGGCAAAGCATTCTTTGTGGTGTTTTTACTGATGTGGGTGAAATGGACCTTCCCCCGTCTGCGCATCGACCAAATATTGAAGCTGGAGTGGAAGTACTTAGTGCCTATCTCCATGGCAAACTTGGTGCTGATGGTTATCATTGTCGTATTCAAATTGCATTTCTAAGATGAAACAGAAAACATATATAGGCGGCTTGCTGAACGGCATTCGTTCGCTGCTCATCGGCATGAAGACTTCGATGAAAGTGTTTTGGGAAAAGCCCACCACCGAACAGTACCCCGAGAACCGCCGCACACTGAAAATCAGCGAACGCTTTCGCGGCTCGCTCTATATGCCGCTGGACGAGCAGGGCAACAACCGTTGCATCGCTTGCAATCTGTGCCAAATGGCTTGTCCGAACGACACTATCAACATCGTCAGTGAAACCGTCACCACCGATGACGGCAAGAAAAAGAAGGTGTTGGTACGCTACGAGTACGACCTTGGTTCGTGCATCTATTGTCAGCTTTGTGTCAATGCCTGTCCGCACGATGCCATTCGCTTCAACAACAGCTTCGAACACTCCGTGTTCGACCGTAGTAAACTGCTGCTTACCCTGAATACCCCCAACGGTACGTCAGCCATTAACACATTAGCAAATTAGCACATTATCAATTATGGAAATAACATTTGAATCCATTGTATTCTGGGCGCTTGCGCTGTTTATCACCGTGTCGTCGCTAATGACCGTGATAACCCGGCGCATGGTGCGTTCCGCCACGTGGTTGCTATTCACCCTGTTTGGCACGGCGGGTATCTACTTCTTGCTGGGCTACACGTTTCTCGGCTCGGTACAAATTATGGTCTACGCGGGCGGTATTGTGGTGCTCTACGTCTTTTCCATTCTGCTTACCAGCGGCGAAGGCGACCGCGTGGAGCGTCTCAAACGGAGCAAGTTTCTTGCCGGAGTGGGCGCAACGGTGGCAGGAGCTGTCATAGTGGTGTTCGTCACCCTGAAACATAAATTTATAGAGATTGCTAATCCGCTTCCGGTAGAAACCTCGTTCAAAGAGCTGGGGCGCATGATGCTCAGCAGCGACAAATACGGTTATCTGCTACCCTTCGAGGTGGTGAGTGTACTGCTGCTTGCCTGCATCGTAGGAGGAATAATGATTGCACGAAAACGATAAAGCGTAAAAGATATGATACACATGGAATATTATCTGATAGTCTCGGCTATCATGTTTTTCGCCGGCATCTACGGCTTCTTTACCCGCCGCAACACGCTGGCTATCCTTATCAGTATCGAACTGATACTAAACGCCACCGACATCAACTTTGCCGTGTTCAACCGTTTTCTCTTTCCGGGAAGCATGGAAGGCTATTTCTTTGCCCTCTTCTCCATTGCCATTTCGGCGGCGGAGACGGCTGTGGCTATCGCCATTATGATTAACATCTACCGCAACATCCGAAGCATTCAGGTGAAACGGCTCGACGAACTGAAATGGTGAACAACGCGTATCGAACATTATAAAAGAATAAAATATGGAATATACAATCCTTATTATCCTTCTGCCCCTTGTGAGCTTCCTTGTGCTGGGACTTACCGGTAAATGGTTGTCGCACCGTACGGCAGGCGGCATAGGTACCGCCGTACTCGCGGCAGTAACGGTACTGAGCTACGTCACGGCGTGGGAATACTTCACCATGCCGCGGTTGGCTGACGGCACACTGGCGACGGTTACACCTTATAATATGGTGTGGCTGCCCTTCACTGCATCGCTCCACATCGACTTGGGTCTGCTGCTCGACCCTATATCGGTGATGATGCTGGTGATTATCAGTACCGTGTCGCTAATGGTACACATCTACTCCTTCGGTTACATGAAAGGCGAACAGGGCTTTCAGCGTTACTACGCTTTCCTGAGCCTTTTCACCATGTCGATGTTGGGACTGGTGGTTGCCACGAATATCTTTCAGATGTACCTGTTTTGGGAGTTGGTGGGAGTATCGTCGTATCTGCTGATAGGTTTCTATTACACCAAGCCAGCCGCAGTGGCAGCTTCCAAGAAAGCCTTTATTGTGACGCGCTTTGCCGACTTGGGCTTTCTCATCGGCATTCTTATCTACGGCTTTTATGCCGAAACCTATACCTTCAGTCCCGATACCGTTACGCTGATGAAAGCCGGTGGCATGATTCCGCTTGCTTTGGGATTGATGTTTGTGGGTGGTGCCGGTAAGAGTGCCATGTTTCCGCTGCACATCTGGTTGCCCGATGCCATGGAAGGTCCTACACCGGTCAGTGCACTCATTCATGCCGCTACCATGGTGGTGGCAGGTGTCTATCTGGTGGCGCGTATGTTTCCGCTCTTCGTCGGCTATGCACCCGATGTACTCCATTGGGTTGCCTATGTAGCCGCCTTTACCTCGTTCTACGCCGCAGCAGTTGCCTGTGTGCAGAGCGACATCAAGCGGGTGCTTGCCTTCTCTACCATTTCACAGATAGGTTTTATGCTGGTAGCCTTGGGCGTATGCACCTCGACCAACCCGCACGAAGGCGGACTGGGTTACATGGCAGGTATGTTTCATCTCTTTACGCACGCCATGTTCAAGGCGCTGCTCTTCTTGTGCGCGGGTGCCATTATCCATGCGGTGGGTAGCAACGAAATGACGGCAATGGGGCGGCTGTGGAAGAAGTTGCCCGTCACACACATCACTTTCCTTATCGCCTGCCTTGCCATTTCGGGCATTCCTCCTTTCTCGGGTTTTTTCTCCAAAGACGAAATTCTTGCCGCCTGCTTCGGGTTCAGTCCTTTAATGGGTTATACCATGGCGTTGATTGCCGGCATGACGGCGTTCTACATGTTTCGCCTCTACTACGGTATCTTCTGGGGTACGCCGAGCGAAAACTCGTCGAAGCATCTGCACGAAGCCAAGGCAATGAGCATTCCCCTTATCGTATTGGCAGCCATTACTTGTGTGGCAGGTTTCATTCCGTTCGGTCACTTTGTATCTGCCGACGGCACCCGCTACGACATCCATTTGGAGTGGTCGACCATACAACTCAGCATCGAGGTTGCTTTCTTCGCCATTGTGCTTGCCACGGTGATGTATGCCAACCGCACACAACCCGTAGCCGACCAACTGCAACGTCGCTTTAAGAAGTTGTGGACGGCAGCCTATCACCGCTTCTACATTGATGAGGCGTATCAGTTTGTGACGCATAAGATCATCTTCGGATGCATCTCGCGCCCCATTGCGTGGTTCGACCGTCATGTAGTGGACGGCTTCTTTAACTTCCTTGCGTGGAGTGCCAATGCCGGAAGTGATTCCATTCGTACATTGCAAAGCGGCCAAATACAACAATATGCCTTTGTATTCTTGTTGGGTACGTTGGCTATCATCTTATTCTTATTGTTATGAACATACTTTCGATATTCGTCCTTATTCCTCTGCTGATGCTGTTCGGTCTCTGGCTGAGCCGTGACATCAAGCAGATTCGTGCGGTAATGGTCACCGGTGCTTCGGCGTTGCTGGTGAGTGCCGTCGGTTTGTGTATAGCCTACCTTCATGCCCGTGCCGGCGGGGCAACGGACGAGATGCTCTTTCGTGCCGACACGGTGTGGTATCCCGCACTCAACATCCACTATTCGGTAGGCGTAGACGGTATTTCGGTAGCCATGCTGTTGTTGTCGGCTATCATTGTCTTCACCGGAACTTTCGCTTCGTGGCGCATGGCACCGCTAACCAAAGAGTTCTTTCTTTGGTTTACGTTGTTGTCGTTGGGGGTATTCGGCTTCTTTATCTCCATAGACCTGTTCACTATGTTTATGTTTTACGAGATAGCTCTTATCCCCATGTACCTGCTTATTGGTGTGTGGGGTAGCGGTCGCAAGGAATACGCTGCCATGAAACTGACGTTGATGCTGATGGGCGGTTCGGCTTTCCTGCTGATAGGCATACTGGGCATCTACTACGGTAGCGGCGGCACCACGATGAACTTGCTGGAGATTGCCGCACTGCACAACATCCCCGTGGGGCAGCAATACATCTGGTTTCCGCTGACCTTTTTAGGCTTCGGCGTGCTGGGTGCCTTGTTTCCGTTTCACACATGGAGTCCCGACGGTCATGCTTCGGCACCTACGGCAGTGAGTATGCTGCATGCCGGTGTGCTGATGAAACTGGGCGGGTACGGTTGTTTCCGCATCGCCATGTTTCTGATGCCCGAAGCTGCGCAACAGTTGGGTTGGATATTCATTGTGCTCACCGGCATATCGGTGGTTTACGGTGCTTTCTCGGCTTGCGTGCAGACCGACCTGAAATACATCAATGCCTATTCGTCGGTGAGTCACTGCGGACTGGTGCTCTTTGCCATACTGATGATGAATCAAACGGCAACGACCGGTGCCGTGCTGCAAATGTTGAGCCACGGACTGATGACGGCACTCTTCTTTGCCCTTATCGGCATGATATACGGTCGCACCCACACCCGCGACATTCGCGAACTGTCGGGATTGATGAAGATTATGCCCTTCCTTGCCGTAGGTTATGTTATTGCCGGACTTGCCAACTTGGGCTTGCCGGGCTTTAGCGGTTTCATTGCCGAGATGACCATTTTCAACGGAGCCTTTCAGCACGCCGATACCTTCCACCGTGTGTGGACTATCATCGCCTGTTGCTCCATTGTGATAACTGCTGTGTACATCCTTCGTGTGGTGGGCAAGATTCTCTACGGCAATGTCACCAACAAACATTACCTTACGCTGACCGATGCCACGTGGGACGAACGCATCGCCGTCGTCATTCTCATTGCCTGTGTAGCCGGATTGGGCTTGGCACCGATGTGGATGAGTAGTATGATTAGTGATTCGGTTTCTCGGTTTTTAAGTTTCTGAAGACCAAACTCATAAACTTAAAAACTTAGAACTTAAAACTTAAAAACTCAAACAAATGGATTATTCTCAGTTTCTGATACTCAAAGAAGAGCTTTCGCTGATAGCAGTGATTGTGATTCTCTTTATAGCCGACCTTTTTATGAGTCCCGATGCTCACCGAAAAGACGGCAAGGCACATGTGAACACCATACTACCTGTAGCCTTGATGTTGATACATACGCTTATCACCATTGTACCCGGACCCGATGCGGTTGCTTTCGGCGGCATGTACCACAATGCCCCGATGCAAAGCATCGTGAAGTCCGTGTTGAGTATAGGCACGCTCATCGTTTTCTTAATGGCACACGAGTGGCTCAAGATGTCCGATGCCCTTATTAAGCAAGGCGAGTTCTACATGCTCACCCTCTCTACGTTGCTGGGTATGTATTTCATGATTTCGGCGGGACATTTCCTGATGTTCTTCATCGGACTGGAGCTTGCCAGTGTGCCGATGGCTACATTGGTGGCTTTCGACAAGTACCGTCACCACTCGGCGGAGGCAGGTGCCAAGTACATCCTTACCGCCCTCTTCTCCAGCGGGTTGTTACTCTACGGTATCTCCATGATTTACGGCACTTGCGGCACACTCTACTTCGACGACCTGCCTGCACACATCAACGGCAACGCCATGCAGATTATGGCATTCGTATTTTTCTTTGCCGGCATGGGATTTAAAATCTCGCTGGTTCCGTTTCATCTGTGGACAGCCGATGTTTACCAAGGTGCACCCAGTGTGGTGACGGCTTACCTCAGTGTTATTTCCAAAGGCTCGGCGGCTTTTGTACTGCTTACCATTCTGATAAAAGTATTTGCTCCCATAATGCCTCAGTGGCAAGAAGTACTCTTTTGGATCATCATCCTCTCCATTACGCTTGCCAACCTTTTTGCCTTGCGTCAACAGAATCTCAAGCGACTCATGGCATTCTCCAGTATCTCGCAGGCGGGTTACATCATGCTGGGAGTCATTGGCGGTACGGCACAAGGTATGACCGCACTGGTTTACTACGTGCTTATCTACCTCTTTGCCAACCTTGCCGTATTTACCGTTATCACCATTGTGGCGCTGCGCAGTCATAAGTTTACACTCGACGACTACAACGGCTTGTACGGCACCAATCCCAAACTGGCTTTCTTGATGACGCTTGCCCTGTTTTCGCTGGCAGGTATTCCGCCCTTTGCCGGCTTTTTCTCGAAGTTCTTCATCTTTGCTGCCGCCTTCCATAGCGGTTTCCACCTGCTGGTGTTCATTGCGTTGGTCAACACGGTCATTTCACTTTATTATTATCTGAAGATTGTGAAAGCCATGTACATCAACAAGAACGACGAGCCGATAGCAGCCTTTAAGAGCGACGGATATACACGCACCGCCCTTGCCGTATGTACGTTCGGTATTATTGCACTGAGCTTCGCCGGTGTGGTGTATCAGTGGATAGACGGGTTTGCTTGGGGGATATAAAGAAAAGCTTACTGCATAGTAGCTGATGATACATTTTTTTTGCAATGTATCATCAGCGAAAGAAAATGTATCATCAGCGAAAGGCGATGTTACAAACTCGACACTCTTTGTTACATACGCGTTAATGTTGTATATTGTTATTGATTATCTTTGTGCAGGATTTTATCAAAAGAAAAACAACAATGACAACAATCATCTATTTATTACTATGCATTATTGCTTTAGGATCTTGTCAAACAGACAAATCTAAGGAAGAGAACGCAAGCATCATCGCCAATATAGACATACGGAATAATGGGGATGTGAGAAGTACTCCTGTTAAGTATATCTCCTTGGAGACCACCGATAATTCATTAATAAATAGTGTCAGCAAGGTTATCTTTACCAATAATAAATTCTATATTTTAGACCTTACCTCCAAAAGTGTTTTTGTCTTCTCAAGCGAAGGGAAATATCTCTTTAAAATACATAGGGTTGGCGAAGCGCCCGGAGAATACATTGATATAACCGATGCAGATATTAGTAACAAAGGCGATATCTACATTGCAGATGTAAACACTTCAAAAGTATTGAAATATACAGACGAAGGAACGAAATACAAGGAGATTAAAACCGATATAACTTTTTTAGGAGTTGGCGTATGCAGCGATTCCATACTCTGTTTTGCCAATATTATGAATGAGGGGAAAATAGATGTTGCTTTAGCTAAGCTAAATACGATTTCAAATCATTCTTCTACCATACTACCCCATGATTATAGCGTAGCAGTCCAAGCCGTACCTTTTACGAGTTCATTCTTCTATCGTTCTAATAATACGTTGTTATTTTATCATCGTTTTACACCTTTTATTTACATAATAGAAGAAGGTAAGCTCCGAAAATATATCCAATTAGTAACGGACAGGATACCGGGCAAGGAACAACTAAAAAAATGGGAAGCAAAGGAAATAACGTTTCAGTCGCCTTTTGATAGT
Organism: Mediterranea sp. (in: CFB group bacteria); assembly: GCA_031262385.1. Classification (GTDB taxonomy): domain Bacteria; phylum Bacteroidota; class Bacteroidia; order Bacteroidales; family Bacteroidaceae; genus Bacteroides. The sequence continues at coordinate 1,362 of JAISHU010000131.1, read as the reverse complement.
GAAGAGTATATTTACGCCATCAATAGTTGTTTTGAAACGAATGACCATTTATTTCTCGAAATATGGGGAGGTAAAACACTCTTTCAGCATATCGTTATTGATAAGAAAGCCAATAATAAAGTTTACAATACGCTTTCTTTGGGGGATAATATGATTAATCATAACGTCATAGGTATAGTTGATGACTCCTTTGTTACTTATACAATACCGACAAAAGAAAATGTCTCCGCAATGATACGGAATGATAAAAATATGAATCAGGAAACTAAAAATACTCTTTTATCCCTAAAAGAAGATGACAACCCCGTTCTAATACTTTTTCAAGTGGAAACAGAAAAATAATACCATTAACCACTATCATGAAACGCACTTTTCGATTCGTTCTTATGGCAGCCGTGCTCATCCAATGTTTGTCGGCATGTAAAAAAGAGGCTTACCCGCACGCATTGCGTGTTGCCGACAGTCTCATCTGTGTAAAACCGGACAGTGCCGTCACCTTGCTATCGCAACTGAAAGACACTCTTTCCATGTTTAATAAAAGTACACAGATGTATTATCGGTTGCTTTGCATCAAAGCCGACGACAAAGCATACATCCCTCACACATCCGACAGTTTGATACTTGCATTGATTGATTACTATGATGTTCCGGGCAGGCGTACACATTTGACCGAAGTCTACTATTATGCCGGACGGGTGTATCGCGACTTGCAGGATGCCCCCCCCAAGCCTTGCATTATTTGCAGAAAGCAGAGCAACGAATGCTTAAAAGCGGTGACAACGACCTGCTCAATCTGATTTATACTCAAATGGGGACATTGTTTCTCTATCAAGACCTGTATGAAGAAGGGTTGAATATGTTTCAAAAAGCTTACCAATTGGATGTACAGGCTAAAGATACAGCCTACATGATTTATGACTTAAGGGACATAGCTAACGCCTTTCACCACTTACTTTTGCGGCATAAATCCATAAAAAGATACAATTATGACAAGATTAATTTTAGCAATCGCGAGCTTACTCTTCTGTTTGAACTTAGGGGCAGCAGAAAAACATCCTATTATTCCTACCGCAACTTATGATGACGGGGCAATCTATATCTATTCAAGTATAGATTTGAGTGACTGCCTCATTACGGTAAGTGATGCGGCCGGAAACATTATTTATACGGATACGATTTCGTTGTCGGCGGATTCGTCTTATTCGTTTTCACTGAACTGCCCACAAGGAACCGAATGTGAGATTGAAATAGAATATGGAGACACTTGTCTATCCGGAAGTTTCACGGCGTATCCGTGAAAGAGGATTTTTGCTGCATGCCATCCCGATGTCTTGCCCATTAAAGCATTAAATGCCATGAATG
>JAISHU010000119.1 GCA_031262385.1 Mediterranea sp. (in: CFB group bacteria) | reverse complement strand
TGTCGTTTATCAGAAGAAATCTGAAGACTGTACAAGTTGAAGCTGAGTTTAATTCGTTAGGGCGATTGGAAATTCCCGTGGATGTATTTGTTGAACTATTGACCAATGCCCTGATACACCGAGACTATTATCAGAACGCTCCTATCCGGCTGTTCATTTTTGACAATCGGGTAGAAATTTGTTCTCCGGGCATACTGCCCGATTCCATTACGACGGAAGCTATCAAACAAGGCGTTTCCAAGCCCCGTAATCAATTGCTGTTTGACAACGCCAAATATCTGCTGCCATATACCGGTATCGGTAGTGGCATCATTCGAGCAATGAAGAGCTACGACCACATTGCTTTCGACAATAACTATACGAAGGAAGAATTCGTGGTAACCATTTTACGCCCGAAAAATATAGAGAGTGAGGCATTAAATGAGGCAATAAACGAAACTGGTGAGGGAATAAAAGACACTATAAATCAAACAGGTAATGGCTTATCGCCTCACGATGAGGGAATAAATGAGGCATTAAATGAGGCGATAAACGCAGATTTGGAAAGTCTGCTTGGTTATATACGAGCAATTCCGATGATTAAAAGAGAAGCGCTTGAACGAATGATGAACAAAAGTAATGCTACGATAGAGCGTTACCTCAAAGTTCTAAAAGAACAAGGACTGATTGAATATGTCGGTTCCAAGCGTACAGGAGGTTATATAGCCACACAAAAAAAGTAATTTTGCGTAATACTCAAAACAGATGATAACAAAAGACGAACTTCAGCAACTCCTCGCCGATACGGAAAGCTTCCATGTTGAGCGAACAGTATCAAAGACTGATACCGACAAATTTTTCAAGCTATCTGTGCCTTCTCCAACGACGCCAAATAGCCGAAAAACGGCTATCTGATTTTGGAAGCGCAGGATGACGGTGAACTGTCGGGTATGATGCCATGAAGGTGCTAAACTATGTAAATCGCTTCAGCCGAGGCATCAGCCGTGTGCAGCGCGAGCTGAAAGAAAATGGTAACGGCGAAGCCGAGTTTGATTTCTCACTTATCACAGCGTTTAAAGTGATAGAGCATATATCAACTAAGTATTTCGAAGCCGGTTTTGGAAGTGAAGAGGTGGAGACTACCCACAAAGCGAATAGTACTACCCAAAACAGTGAAAACGCTACCCAAAGATTGGGTAGCACTACCCAGTCGACTACCCAAAACGAAGATTTGACTACCCAGAAGATAATTCTGGAAGCGTTGAGGAACAACCCTACCATCACACGCGAAGAATTAGTAGAGATGCTTCCATTTGGTGAAAATGGAGTAAAATACCATCTCCAAACCATGCGCAAGAACGGTATTATTAAGCACGAAGGCACAAAGCGAGGCGGCAAATGGATAATTTTGAAGTAGCCCCTATGGACATAAGGAAAAGATTGCCTATCTTTGGCACGAAAGAGTTCCTTGAACGATGAAAACCTAAGCAGACCACAGCAGCATTGACGCTAACGCACTGATTCACCGTTCACTCGCGTTATTACTCCCTAATCTGCTGAAAATTGGGCGATTTTTCTCTACTTTTGCGAAGATCTCACTTGACCTTTATCAAAAGTCTTTCAGTTTTCCCAAGAACATTACATTGTTGTCGTTCTCGTGGAGTGAAGCTTTCATGGTTTGGAGTTTCTCTTTATCGGCGTCCGTGCAAGTGTCTTGTTCCAAACGTTTATCTATTAAATCGATGAGTTGTAAAGGTTCTAAGCAGTAACAGAAATATCCTTTCATAAATGCTGCAGTAGGCATTTCCAATCCGCCAAAAAAGTCATTTACTAAAGTAAATTGTGAAGTAGTGTGTGCCCTTTTGTCAATAAAATAATTCCTTCTGTCGTCTCCTTCTTTGAACTGCCACGCACTTACAAGATAAGCTGTAGGTATCTCCCTGTAAATATGTGCCCAACTATCAGCCGGCATATCTGTACTTTGTGTGGTAAATACCGGGCGTAAGGATAAGTTGTCGGGGGTGAGATGAAACAACGTATCAACGCTGGTGTGATAGATGTCAAAAGCATCGGTATTCTTCAAAGTAGATAGTTCTCCGTTAAAATCGGGTACAATAAAATCCGTTCGCGGAGCAACACCATTCAACACATTTCCCAAAGTGTCTATGTGGATGGCAAAATACGGGTCGCCTTCAAATGGCATGTGTGCCAATGTGATTGTACTTCCGTCATCAGAGAGTTTGATTCGTCCTTTTTGTAAACGATGAGGAAGTTTTATCTCTCTCTGAAACGTTCCCTGAAAATTGTATACCAATATTTTGTCCGACATCATAGATATAGCATAGATGCGCTCATGCTGTTCATCTATGAACTCGTCGTAGAGCGTAATGGCATATTCTCCGGGACCTTGTCCCACGGCACCCACATCGGTAAGAAACTTCCCTTCTCTGCTAAACAGCTTAAAGGGGTTCCCCGATGGGCGTATCCCAATGTGACCGGGCGTAGTTGTAATCCACCAAGGCTTGAATAGCGCCTCTTCCACATTGTCAAAACGTATCAGTTCGCAACGCTTCACCAGCTCGCTTAAAAGTACGGTTCGCGTGGGCGTAGACCGGGAAAGTGTGGCTACCGTAAGGGTGTCGTTGCCGTTAACGATATAAGTAAGGCTGCCGTCACCATTTTGTGAGGCTGAAGAACATGCGGTTATGCCGCAAGCAATAGCTATGACATATAATTTATTCCGTTTCATACAACGACTTATAATTGTTGCTTCCATCTTCTTCTATTTTTTAAATTTTACAATGGCAAGTAATAAACACGAGTTGCTATCTATTTTTGAAACCATATCTTTAAGATATCGCTCACTCTTTTCATCGCTAACAATGTGCGTGGCTAATTTATGCTGTATTGTTTTGCAGACATCTCCCTTGCAGGACCTTGCACTTCTTCCTTTTAAATAGTGCTTTTTAAAAGCAACGGGGTTGTATGCTATGATTAATTCATTATCAGAGCTGTAATAATTATCGTCTCCCACTTCCGGCATAAAACAGAGTCCTCCATCTATATCATTCAAGAGGCCAAACCACCAATTCCCCTCAAGAATTAGCTGTTGTTCGTAGTTATATAATTTCCCCGTCTTCTTGTCATACAATAAATAGTTGGGAAGTGTCTGATTTATATATGCTCGATTATAAATATTTAGTACATAACGCTCTGTCTCAAAGAAACGGGTGGTATAGACAGCGTGCTCCCTGCAATAGGCATTAAAATTATTCAAATCACCGACATAGGCTAATCGATGCCGAAGCGGGACTTTAGGAATTATCTTCTCTACAAAAGTAGGAGATAGTTCCAAGTCGGGAGTTAATGTATATAGCGTATCCGAATAAAAAGGACTATATTTTACTGTATTTCCATTGCGAAACAGCATCCGATGGAAAGCAGTTGCATTGATGAATATAGGGTTTCCTGATTGAAACATTTCTGTGTTGGGAAAAGACTTTACGACAGCACCTTTGTTGTCGATAATTACCAAACGTTCTTTGTTCACCCCTACATTCCATCTGGCTATGGCTATGTGATTAGTATCTATCACTGCAAAAAAGTTACCATAGCTACTCATCCCATCAGGAATAGGTATCCTACGTTTCTGATTTCCATCAAAATCAAAAATCATTATTCTGTCCAAGTCTGTCGATGCGTAGATTTGTTTTTCTTTCTCTAACACATCGAAACTTCGGTATTTGTATTGAGGATTGAATTGTCTGATAAATTGTCCTTGTAAATCAAACTGTAGTAATTCCCCATTGCCTGTTAGTATCAAAATAAACAAACTGAATTTACTGATTTTCAGTATAGAGTAGTTCGATATTGCCACACCTTTTGCCTTTTCTATAGGGATGTAGTAAAGCGAATCACAGAACTCCGAAAGCGCAATGGTATCATTGCTCTTTTCGTATAACGAGTCTACCACATAGAATGCGGTACTATTTTGGTTGACCTGTTCTATTTCTTTCTTTGTTGGTTTGGATGAACCACCACACGAAAAAAGAAACAGTACACAAGTATAACTAAGCAGTACATATTTGTACTGTCCGATAGAAGGTATAAGTAGTCTTACCATGGCAGAAGTTATTCGTTTTCCACTCTATTTCACCACTGCAAGGATTGCAGATGTCAAATAGACCTACATCTGCTAACAGATAATCGTATTGTGTAAACAATATGTTCATAACAGAGAGGATGAGTTCTGTTCGTGTTTTGTTTATTTGCAAGATTATACATAATATCAATGTGAGACAAATGTTTTATTTCTTTTTTGATTATATTTAACGTATCAAAGCAAGTAAGTTACTAAATATAGAACAGAATATCCCTTATGCCCGTCTATGTGAATGCTTAGGGAAATGTATTCGGGCTACATATAAGTCAAGGAATCATCCGCAATATACTTCAAAAGAGCAAAGGGAAAACCTTGGTGCGAAGGTGGTAAACTTCTTTGATAAATTTGTTAATGTCTCTGCGGAGACGTTTGCTTACGGTTGAGCAATTCATACCGGGACATCGAATTTTGGTTGAAAACTGGGGAATTTTCTCTACTTTTGCGGAAGATAAATATCCGTATCACATATTAATACTCATTACCATGCGAACGAATTTACCGGTCTTTTGCGTTTTAGTGTCTATGTTATCTATGACGTTTACGCTTGCTTCGGCACAAGGCAAACCTTTGCAGCAAACCATCCATTCGGATTGGAAACTCAAACAAGTGCGGGGAAACAACTGGTATCCGGCTATCGTACCGGGGGTTGTACATACCGACTTAATGGCGAACGGCATTATCGAAGATCCCTATTTCCGTCTCAACGAACGAGGTGTACAATGGGTGGATAAAGAAGATTGGGAGTATCGTACCCACTTCCGTGTGACTGCCGATATGTTGGCAAAAAACAACATCGAACTCTACTTTGAAGGTTTGGATACCTATGCCGATGTTTACCTCAACGACAGCCTTATCTTACAAGCCGACAATATGTTTCGCGAATGGCGAATCTCCGTTAAGTCACTCCTGAAGGCGGACGACAATCTGCTGCGCGTCTATTTCCACTCGCCCATAAAAATGGATATACCCAAGTTTGACGCACTGCCCTATCCCATAGAAGCAGGCAACGACCAGTCGGAAAACGGCGGTGTCTTCAATAAAAAGGTGAGTGTCTTTGCACGTAAGGCTGGTTATCATTACGGCTGGGACTGGGGACCGCGATTGGTTACCAGTGGCATCTGGCGACCGGTACACCTCATTGGCTGGGACAACATACGCATCCACAATATCTACTACAAGCAAGACGAGGTGAACAGTCGCAAGGCGGATATGAGTGTGATTGCTCAAGTAAATGCCGACCGTGCCGGAAAGGCAGTGCTTACGCTGCAAACACCCGGTGTAAAGAAAACGTGGACTAAGACGGTAGAGGTGCAGGCGGGAACCAACCGCATCGAACTGCCCGTCAGCATTGAACGCCCGCGACTGTGGTGGACCAATGGCTTGGGCGAACCCTACCGTTACGACTTTACGGCATCGGTCTCCATGGACGGACAAACCGACAGCCGCACCGACAAAATAGGTTTGCGCAAAATAGAAGTGGTGCGCGACAAAGATAAAGACGGTACCTCGTTCTATTTCCGACTGAACGGTGTACCGCTGTTTGCCAAGGGTGCCAACTACATCCCGCAAGACAACTTCCTGCCCCGTGTCACCCCCGAACGTCACCGCAAAACCATACTCGACGCCGTGAACGCCAATATGAATATGTTGCGCATCTGGGGTGGGGGTACTTACGAAGACAATGTGTTCTACGACTTGTGCGACGAATACGGCATCCTTATCTGGCAAGACTTTATGTTTGCATGCAGCACCTACCCCATGACACCCGAACAACTCGATAACATCCGGCACGAAGCCATCGACAATGTGGTGCGCCTGCGCAATCACCCTTGCATTGCTTTGTGGTGCGGCAACAACGAGATACATACGGCGTGGTTCAACTGGGGCTGGATGCAGAAATACCGACAACTGGGTGTGCTCGACGAACTACGCAACGATTACAAAGAGGTGTTTCACCGCCTGCTGCCCGCAGTGGTGACCGAATATGACCCCGTGGCTTTCTACTGGCCTTCTTCACCCTACGGCGGCGACCCCGATGCCAAATGCGAAAGCGGTACGCTCAATTGGAATCCCGACGGTGACGCGCACTATTGGGGAGTGTGGCACGCCAAAGATTCCATTGCCAACTATAACCATATACGTGCCCGTTTCTTCTCCGAATACGGCTTTCAGTCGTTCCCCGAATATCAATCGGTACTTAAATATGCGCCCGAAGCACGCGACCACGACATCTACTCGGATGTGATGATGGCACATCAACGGGGCGGCAGTCACGCCAACGGATTGATAGAGTGGTATCTGCTGAGCGAATACCGCAAACCAACCGACTTCCCCGAACTGCTCTATATCGGACAACTGTTGCAAGGCGATGCCATTCGCACGGCTATCGAAGCGCACCGACGCGATATGCCGTACTGCATGGGTACGCTCTTCTGGCAACACAACGACTGCTGGCCGGTGGCTTCGTGGTCAAGCCGCGACTACTACGGCCGTTGGAAAGCGCAGCACTATTTCAGCAAGAAAGCCTTTGCCGACCTGCTGGTGTCGCCCATACTGGAGGACGGACAACTGAAAGTGTACGTGGTGTCCGACCGTCTGAAACCGGTGAAAGGTGCGCTTACCGTGCGTGTAATGGACTTACAGGGCAATGCGCTCTTTACGCAAACCCGCAGGGTGACACTGCCTGCCAACACCTCGTACGTGCACTTTGACCAATCGTTCGACGGGCTGCTTAAAGGTCGCCGCAACAACGAAGTGGTGGTACACGCCGCCTTTGTCGAAAGCGGAAAGAACGGCGGGACGGTAACCAACACATACTACCCCGCACGCTACAAAGAGATCAGCTTCCCCAAGGCGGACATCCGTATGCAGATAACTCCTGCCGAAGGTGGCTACCAAGTGACGCTCAGCAGCAATGTAGTGACCCGCGGCGTCTTCCTTAGCCTTGAGGGTATCGACAACTTCTTCTCGGACAACTACTTCGACCTGATTCCCGGTGAGTCGCATACCCTGCACGTCACCACTACGCTCGACGAAGCAAGTTTCCGTAAGCAACTCAAAGCAGAAAACTACTTTTAATCATTCACTTTTAATCTCACTCGGAATATACAGATGACTCCTTTGGCAGAAAGGCTGCGGCCTAAAACGTTAGACGACTATATCGGACAGAAGCACTTGGTAGGAGAGGGTGCCGTGCTACGCAAGATGATTGATGCCGGTCGCATCTCCTCGTTTATACTGTGGGGACCGCCGGGAGTAGGCAAAACCACGTTGGCGCAGATTATAGCCAATCGCTTGGAGACACCGTTCTATACGTTGAGTGCCGTAACCAGTGGTGTGAAAGATGTGCGCGATGTGATAGAACGTGCCAAGAACGACCGCTTGTTTGCCCAAGGTCCCACCAGTCCTATTTTGTTCATCGACGAAATACACCGTTTCAGCAAGTCGCAACAAGATTCGTTGCTGGGTGCTGTGGAACACGGCACGGTGACGCTGATAGGAGCGACGACCGAAAACCCCTCGTTCGAAGTCATCCGCCCGCTGCTTTCGCGCTGCCAGCTCTATGTGCTTAAACCGCTGGAGAAAGCTGACTTGCTGGAACTGCTCGACCGCGCCATTACCACCGACGTGTTGCTCAAAGAGCGTCGCATCGAGGTGCGGGAAACCACGGCAATGCTACGTTACAGCGGCGGCGATGCCCGCAAACTGCTCAATATACTGGAGTTGGTGGTTGAGGCGGAAACCACCGACCCCGTAGTGATTACCGACACCTTGGTAACCGAACGCCTGCAACAGAATCCGCTTGCCTACGACAAAGACGGCGAAATGCACTACGACGTTATCTCCGCCTTTATCAAGTCTATCCGCGGCAGCGACCCCGACGGTGCTATCTATTGGCTGGCGCGTATGGTCGAAGCCGGCGAAGACCCCGCTTTCATTGCCCGCCGCTTGGTGATTTCCGCTTCCGAAGACATCGGCTTGGCGAATCCCAACGCCCTGTTGCTGGCGAATGCCTGCTTCGATGCCGTGATGAAGTTGGGCTGGCCCGAAGGACGCATCCCGCTGGCGGAAGCTACCATCTATCTGGCGACCAGTCCCAAAAGCAACTCGGCATATATGGCAATAGGTGAGGCGCTTGCCTTGGTGCGCGAAACGGGCAACCTTCCCGTACCGTTGCACCTGCGCAACGCCCCCACCAAGTTGATGAAAGAACTGGGTTACGGCGACAACTACAAGTATGCACACGACTATCCCGGAAACTTTGTCCGCCAGCAGTTCCTTCCCGACGACCTGAAAAACCGCACGCTGTGGCATGCGCAAGACAACCCCGCCGAACAAAAACATGCCGAACGCATGCGTGCATTGTGGGGAGAGCACTAAAATCAAAACAGCTTCTAAAGAAGCTATTTTTTTCTCTGCCGAAAACAGGTTTGTGCGTAATATCCGTACCTTTGCGCACTATAAGAAACCGTATAGTTTCTAATTTTAACCACCTAAACAGTTTTTATGTCTTTATTTCCACAGATACTCGATTTTATCGGTACTTTTGCGTTTGCCATTAGTGGCATCCGGTTGGCGTCCGCCAAGCGGTTTGATTGGTTTGGAGCTTATGTTGTAGGATTCGTTACAGCCATTGGCGGCGGAACCATTCGCGATGTATTGCTGGGGGTTACTCCCGGCTGGATGACCAACCCCATTTATTTAATATGTACGGCGCTGGCGTTGGGCTGGGTGATTTTGTTCGGCAAGTACCTTATTCACCTTAATAATACGTTTTTCATTTTCGACAGCATCGGGCTTGCCCTCTTCACCGTAGTGGGAGTGAGCAAAACATTGTCGCTGGGATATCCCTTCTGGGTGGCGATTATTATGGGAAGCATCACCGGAGCCGCCGGAGGAGTGATTCGCGATGTCTTTATCAACGAAATCCCTCTGATATTCCGTAAGGAGATTTATGCCGTAGCCTGTGTGTTGGGCGGTATAGTCTATACGGTTTGTCACTATTGGGGCGTCCCCGAACTCTATTGCCAACTGTCGGGCGGACTTACCGTGTTCGTGGCGCGCATATTGGCGGTGAAGTACAATATCTGCCTACCCATACTGAATGACAAAAGCGAGAAACACCCTTAAGACGAAAAAAAAGATCATTAACCAAATAAAAGAAACCATGAAAAGTAAATTGTTATTCGCCCTGATGTGCCTGTGCATCTTTTCGTTACACTCACAGGAAAAAGTCATTAATAAGATTATTGAAATCGGGCAAACCGACAACCGCACCATGCAACATCTGGACGTGCTTACCAATCGTTTCGGTGGCAGACTGGTAGGTTCGGGTGCTTTCGAGGATGCCCGAGAGTGGATGGTACGCGAAATGAAAGGCTGGGGACTGGATGTTGCCGTCGAAGAAGCCGGCAGCGTACCGGTGGGTTTCAATCGCGGACCGTGGTTCGGGCGAATGCTCTCGGATAACGGCATGCAACTGCACTTTGTAACGCCGTCGTTTACCGTAGGTACCAAAGGTTTGCAACGCGGACACGTGCTGTCCGAACCTCGCACCACAGCCGAGTTCAATCGCATCAAGACAGCGTTGAAAGGTGCGTGGGTACTCATCACGGGCAGCAACAACGGCTATCCTATCGACCGCACCCCCACAGCCGACTCGCTGCGCAAGGTTATCAAAGCCGACAACGAACGAATATACGACGAAAACCGCGAACGGCAACGCCGTAGCTACGCCGACGGCGAAAAGTACGAGCCGACTCCCTACCGCGAACTTCCCGCATTGTTCTATAAAGAGATGTGCGAAGCCGGTGTATTGGGATTCATCCAGTCGTCGCCCGTACCCCTGCGCGCACTTTACGACCGCAAGATGCTCGACCTCGGACTAATGGACTTCGACCATCTGCCCGCAGTCCCCGACATTAAACTCGACGAACATCAGTTTGCTCTCATCAAACAGATGGCTGCCGAACGACGGGAGTTTCTGCTGGAGTTCGATATTCGCAACCATTTCCGCATAGGTCCCGTGAAGTATCACAATGTGGTAGCTTCCATAAAAGGCAGCCAATATCCCGACGAGTATGTAGTGGTGAGCGGTCACCTCGATGCTTACGACGTTGCCACCGGCGGCGTGGACTGCGGCACCGGCATCGCTCCTATGATGGAAGCTGCCCGCATGATAGCTCTGTCGGGCGCAAAACCCAAACGCACAATCTTGTTTGTAGCCTTTGCTGCCGAAGAATTTGGCTTACTGGGAGCCAAAGCTTTTGCAAAGACACATGCCGACCGATTGCCGCGTATCTCCAACCTGTTTAATCGCGACGGCGGACCGTTGCCTCCGGTAGGTATCAGCGTGCCGCCCGCCATGTACGACGATTTTGTGAAGGTGTGCGAACCAATCAAACGCATCCGTCCCGACTATCCTTTCGAAGTACAAAAACTGGCTCAACCCGCACGCAAGCCGCAAGTAGCCGGCAGTCACGACGGCACGGTATTTGCTAAAGAAGGTGTACCTATCTTCAACTTCAACACCGTCGACTTTAAAGGTTACAATTTCGACTACAACGAAATCTGGCATACCGAACGCGACCTTTACACCAAAAACATTGCCGAATATCAGGAGCATACCGCAACTTGTATCGCCATCACAGCCTTGGGAATCGCCAATCTGGACCATCAACTTTCGCGCGAAGGAGCGTATAGGTAATATCTACCTGTGCGGCGCCATCTTGCCGATTATTGCGCCATTATCGAACTACTCCGCTTGTTGCCGTCATCAACCTTCCGTTGTTGACGGCAATTCCTGTGATATCGGCACGGGTCTGCATGTCGAAACATTCGTTGCAATGCGAGCATGTGGGGAGCGACATTATGATTCCTCCGGTAAATCCCAGCAGAAAGGTGTCGCGTGTGAAGTCGTAAACAATGAGGGTAGGGTGTTGTGCCGGTTCCGTCTTTGCTCCTTGTGCGTCGGAGCAGATGAGGTCGCGTATGTACCACACTTCGCCTTGCATGGAGAGATAAACCACCGGTTTGCCGTCGTGGGTTACTCCCGCCACCGCTACGTTATGGTCGGTGGTGCATACGCCGGTGAAGCGGCACGAAGGGTAGTAGTCGCGGTAGTGCGTGTTGAAGTCTAACGCCGTCCACCGGGTTCCGTCGTCGGTACGGATGATTTCGCCGGCATCGGTTACTCCGTAGCAAACGTCGGTACCTGCCGACAGAGCCACCACCGTTCCTTTTACCGGCAGACGTATGCCTCCCAATACCCCGTTGTCGTCCAACAATAGCAGGTCGCTACCTGCTGCGGCTATCAATACCCCTTTATAGACGGTAAGGGCGCGTATGTCTTGCCGGATGCCTGTCTCCAGCGGACGGAAGCTCCAAGTGGTGTCGGTACATACATAAAGAATGCCCCGCTTCCCGCCTACCGCCAGTGCGGAGGCGTCCGAAGCGAGGCAGGTAAGTTCTACGGACGGGGGGAACGATGCCGATTGCAGCACTTCGCCCGACAAACTAAGTCGGTCGACACGTGTGGGGTTGACACCTGCAAATCCGTCGCTGTAACTGACGAGCGAGCGGTATTCGTTGCCGGCATGTGCTGCCAGCACCGAAAACCACCCGCTTATCCATATCACGAGAAATAATCGCATGAAGCTACGCGTTATTTCAATCCGGTATTGACAATCTTAAAGCTGTCGAACTTCACCACAAACGGAGCTTGCTGTGCACCGCCGCCTTGCGGCATGCGCATAAAGGCACGCATCATTGCCGGCATTACGCCTTCGCATGCCGTTACACCGGCTTGAACGTCGGTCAGCACGGCATTTGCCGAGCCTACCTCTTTGAACTTCTTGCCGTCGGGCGAAACGTATGCCTTATAGAGATCGCCTTTCTTCACCAATCGCAATACTAAGGTATTGGCGCTTGTGATGATGCCTTCCATGCTGAGTGTTACCGCAGCTTTCTGCTGTCCGTTGCTCTCCACCATCAGCTCTACCGAACCGGGTTGTTCGCCCTGTTGTTGCGGACCTCCGAATCCGCGACGGCTGAAGGCTGCGCGGTAGGCGAGTTTCACAAAGTTATCGTCGTCTTGGTAAGCCACCAATCCGGCATTTTGCGAGAAGCCTGCGGGACGTTTGGGAGTAGTGAGTTTGGTTTCAATCGTCCAATCGGTGTTGGCACTTTGCAGCAGCAGGTTACCGGCTTCGTTGTCGGTACCGGCGATGTCGCCTTTCGCAGCAGTGAGAGTCAGTGCACCGTCGGCTACACTCCAGTTACCCGCATCTTCGCGTACCCAATGCCACGGGGCAACGGGTGCTTTGTCGAAGCTGTCGTTGCTGCCTTTTACGCCGAAGTTTATCACGTAACTCTTGGCATCGTTGGTCTTGTGGTCGGTCAGCGATACGACGGCAGTTCCCGGAACGGCTTCAGCCTGAACGGTTTTTACTTCAATCGAAGCATCGGCAGCGGTTGCTTTTACGGCAGGTGCGGCAGCGCCCTCTTTCAGCAGATAACTGTATTGGGGTACGTCGTTATTAAAGCCTGCAATGGCTTTGCCGGCTACGGTGAGCGAAGTCACGCCCAGGTCGGGCATCACTTTCACGGGGTACGAGTCGGAGCAGGTGATACCGTCGATAGTTACCGAAGCACTGATGTTGGCTACGCCCGGACCTACGGCAGTTACTTTGCCGTTAGCGTCTACGGTGGCTACCTTGGTGTTGTTGCTTTGGTAGCTTACGGTTGTTTTCGACAGGTCGTAGAAAGAGTCGTCGGTCATCGACGCCGTTACACCGCTTTGTGCAGTCTGTCCGGCAGTCATTACCACGGAGGTACCCTCTACCACCACCAACTTCAGTTGGGGTTTGAGGCTTCCGCTCAGCGTGAGGTTTACTTTGCCTTTGATATCTTTGGACGAAGCACCTACTTCGAATACATAGCGACCGGCGTCGTAGGTCATCTTATTCTGCTTCATATCCCAGAACCACAGGTCGGCACACTCTATGGGGATGCATACCGTGCGGGTTTGTCCGGCAGGAATGGTGACACGTTCAAAACCTTTCAGTCGTTTGATGGGGCGTTGCAACTCCTTCGGACTGTCGGGCGTAGATACATACACTTGCACCACTTCGTCGCCGTCGCGTGTACCGGTGTTAGTGACATCCACACTAATAGTAATACGGTCGTTGGGGGTAGCAGCGTTGCGGTTGATGCGAACGTTTTTGTATTCAAAAGTAGTGTACGACAATCCGTAGCCAAATTCATACGACACCGGTTTGTCGAAATACCACAACGTGCGTCCGTTCTTGCCGTTACCGCCGCGCAGGGTATAGTCGGTAATGGCGGGCAGGTCGGCAAGTTGCTTGTACCATGTGGCATTGAGCTTACCGCCGGGGTTGATGTCGCCAAACAGCACTTCTGCCATGGCGTCGCCCTGTGCTTGTCCGTTGTAGCCTACCCACAAGATGCCCGGAATATTGGCGAGGTCTTTAAATGCGTCTACTTCCACACAACCCAAGGTTTGCATCACCACGATAGTACGCGGGTTAACGGCAGCCACCGCTTTGATAAGGTCGGGTTGGTTACCCGGGAGCAACAAGGTAAGGCGGTCTGCCTCTTCGGTTGCCGTTTTTTCGTCGGTACCAACAAACACAATGGCGATGTCGGCATCCTTAGCCACGGCAAGAGTGGTTTCGTCGATGCTGTCTTCTTCGGGAGCTTTGTACACCAAGTAGAGCGTCTGTGCGCCGGTAAAGCCCATGCGGTTGATTTTGGCTTTCATGGGAGTGCTTTGTCCATATACGCCTCCTACGGGTTTGCCCGAAGCGGCGGTGGCTTCAATCGTACCCAGCAGTTGACCTTCGGGCGAGCCGGTGTGTACCTCTACGATACCTCCCTCGGTAGGAATGTTGATGCCGATAGTGATGCTGTCGACATTTACGAGGTCGATGTTTTCGTAGGCTGTCCACGAACCGTCATTGATGGTGCGTACCTGTTCTTCGGCACCCATACCCGAACCGACGGTGATACCCGGCGATGCAGCCGAATACTTTGTGGCATCGTGCTTGCTGATGCTACCGTTGGCTTTCTTTAGTTCGAAATTGGCAATATAGAGCAGGTTGCTCTTGCTTTGCGTGTTTCCGCCCGATGAATGGGTTATTTCAATGGGGAGTCCGCGTTCCTTAATGTAGTTGCGGATACCGGCAAGCGGAGTAATCATGTTTGCCTGTTCGGGGCGACCGGAGTAAGGACCTAGTTCCACTTCGTCGGACTGCGGACCCAGCACGGCAATCTTTTTTACCTTGGCAGGGTCGAGCGGCAGAATCTGTCCCACGTTCTTCAGCAGCACGGGGGTCTTGGTAGCCAATTCTCTGGCAAGCGCGCGGTTGCCCGGAGAGTTCACCACATTGGGCTGCAATACGCTGTAAGGCACTTTGGCTTGCGGGTCAAACTCGCCCGTACGCATACGTATGGTGAACATGTTGAGCAGGGCGCGGTCTATATCGTCCATTTTCATCAGTCCTTGTTGCAGGGCGCTGATGGCAAAACGTTGGTACACGCTTCCGCAGTCGGTATCTACGCCGGCTATCAATCCGTATGCCGTAGCCTCTTCGCCGGTTTTGGCGTAGTAGTGCCCTGTGTAGATGTCTTCGATAGCGGCACAGTCGCCCGTGATGTACCCTTTCATGCCGTAGGTGCGTCGTGCAATGGTGTCCAGATAAAGGCGGCTTGCCGATGTGGGCACACCGTTCACGGCGTTGTACGAGGTCATGATAGAGGGCAGCTTATCCTCTTCGATGAGATACTTATAGGGCGACAGATAGAACTCGCGCATGTCGCGTCCGTCCATATTCGAACTGCTGACGTGGCGGTCGAATTCACTGTTGTTTGCAAAGTAGTGCTTGGCGGTGGGTACCGCTTTCAGGTAAGTGGGGTCGTCGCCCATAAAACCTTGCACAAAGCCCGAAGCTATCTGCATAACAAGGAAGGGGTCTTCGCCGTACGATTCGCCCGTGCGTCCCCAGCGCGGGTCGCGAATAGGTTCTACCACAGGCGACCAGTAGGTCAATCCTTTAGTGCCGGTGCCAAAGATAGCGCGTGCTTCGTCGGTAATTGCCGACGCCATGCGTTTAGCCAGCGAGGGGTCCCATGTGGAGCCGATAGCCACACTGTTGGGAAACGACGACGGCGACGACAGTCCCATAGCGGGGTTGGGGCCGCCCAATATGCCGTGGAGTGCTTCGCTCCATACATTGTAGGCTTTTACGCCCAAGCGGGGTACGGCAGCCATGCTGTTGCCCAGCAAGCTCTGTTTCTCCTCAAGGGTGAAGCGCGATACAAGGTCGGCAGCCCGCTCTTCGAAAGAGTAGGCGGTGTTCAGGTAAATAGGAAGTTGGGTGGGGGGTACTTTGTCGCCCGGCGCGAATGCCATGGTCAGACTCAAACCGGCAAGCACACCCATACTTGTCAAACTTCGTTTAATCCATTGGTGTTTCATTGTAATAAGGTATTTAATGTTTCTTCCAAAGCTTACTCATCTCTTCCAGTGTCTTGCCTTTGGTTTCGGGAACGAACTTCCACACAAACAGGGCAGAGAGCAACGAGAAAGCGGCGTAGATAATATAGGTGCCGCCCACGCTCCATTCGG
Source organism: Mediterranea sp. (in: CFB group bacteria) (assembly GCA_031262385.1). Taxonomy (GTDB): domain Bacteria; phylum Bacteroidota; class Bacteroidia; order Bacteroidales; family Bacteroidaceae; genus Bacteroides. The sequence continues at coordinate 1,900 of JAISHU010000119.1, read as the reverse complement.
AGAGTGACGGGAAGGTGCTCGACACTACAAAGTTGGCTATCCACTGTGCCGCCACAGCAATGGCTACGGCTTTACCGCGGATGGTATTGGGGAATATCTCGGAGATAAGCACCCAGCAAATAGGTCCCCACGACATCATAAACGAGGCGGTGTAGATGATGATAAACACCAGTGCCGCCATGCCGATGAGGTTCATAAACGACAAGATGCTCAATGCCGTCATACCTATCATCATGCCGACAGAGCCGATGATGAGCAACGGCTTGCGTCCGAACTTGTCGACCGTGAAGATGGCTACCAGTGTGAAGAGTATGTTCACAATACCCATCACTACTGTCTGTATCATCGATACGTTGCCCGTAGCACCCATGTTTTCGAAGATGCGCGGTGCATAGTAGAGCACCACGTTGATGCCTACCGCTTGTTGGAAGATAGATAGCAAAATGCCGATGATGATCACGCCGATGCCGTAGGTAAGCAGCTTTTCGCTCTTCTCGCGGGCGGTCTCCTTAATCTCTTCGAGGATAGCGAGTGCGCGCGACTTGCCGTTGATACGTTCGAGTACCGTAAGTGACTCTGCATGCTTTCCGCTCAGCACCAAGTAGCGAGGTGTCTTGGGCACAAAGAAGAGCAGTAAACCGAACAGTGCTGCGGGGAAGGCTTCGCTGAGGAACATGCGACGCCAGCCTGTGGTCGTCATAGATAGTTCGATGGGGGCGGGCAGTCCGTTGCGTATCATATAGTTCACAAAGTACACCACCAGCATACCGAAGATAATGGCAAACTGGTTGCACGACACCAATCGTCCGCGCAGGTGTGCCGGAGCAATCTCGGCAATGTACATGGGGCATACGGCGGAAGCCAATCCCACACCCACGCCGCCGAGTACGCGGTAGAGGTTGAATGCTATCAACAGGTCGAACGATGCTTCTCCATAGGGGAAGAACAGAAATTCGGGGTACCACGAGCCGAGTGCCGAAAGGAAGAACAGCAAAGCGGCCAGTCGCAGCGAGTTGCGTCGTCCCAGTCGTGAGGCGAGTACACCGGATATGGCGCCACCGAGAACGCAGCCTATCAGGGCACTGGATGCCGTGATGCCATGCATTCCTTTGGTGTAAGTAAAGTCTGTAGCACCTTGGAAGAAGGCTTCGAGACCCTGTTCGGCACCCGATATCACAGCCGTGTCGTAGCCAAACAGCAGGCCACCAAGAATGGTGACCGCTGTTATGGAGTATAAATAGAGGGCATTACCCTCGTTTGAGTTTTTCATGTTGAGATAGTTTTAGCAATACATGTTTACTATCGCTTCGTACAACTCTTGCTTGCTGCTGATTTGTTTCGGCTCGCCGTTGGCTTTAGCGTAGTTCACCAGTTCTTCGATGCCCATTTTGCCCTCTTCGAACTCTTTGCCTTTACCGGCGTCGAACGATGCGTAGCGTTCCTTGAACATCTTGCAGTAGGGCGACTCTTCCAGCAGAGCGGCTGCACTGAGCAAACCGCGTGCCATGGCATCCATACCCGAGATGTGAGCAATGGCGATGTCTTCGAGGTCGGTGCTGTTGCGGCGGGTGTGAGCGTCAAAATTGGTACCACCGTTGCCCAGTCCGCCGTTGCGGATAATCTGTATCATGGCTTGGGTGATTTCGTAAGCATCAATAGGGAATTGGTCGGTATCCCAGCCGTTTTGATAGTCGCCACGGTTGGCGTCGATAGAACCCAACATGTTGTTGTCGGTAGCTACGGCGAGTTCGTGTTCGAAGGTGTGACCGGCAAGTGTGGCGTGGTTTACTTCGATGTTCACTTTGAAGTCCTTATCCAAACTGTGTGCTTTGAGGAAGCCAATCACAGTTTCGGTATCTACGTCGTACTGATGTTTGGTAGGTTCCATGGGTTTGGGTTC